>CABQCM010000172.1 GCA_902462665.1 uncultured Oscillospiraceae bacterium
TTATACTTTCCCGACTTATAATCGGCCGATACCTTACTTGCCGCTTCCCTTACGGCGCGGCGCACGGCGTTGTGATTATATGCGAGTGTTTCATAAAATCCCTTGTTGTGAGGCCCTGATAATGTAAACGTTGCATCCCGGCTTTCAATTATGATTGCTTTTGCTCCTGATTTTTGCCACGTTTCAATATCTTTCAGGGACGGGACAGGGAGAACACCCTCCGGGTGGTTGTGTAAAACAATATTCCCTTTATAGTCGGCATCTCCGTATCCCGTATGTTGAGCTGTTCCTTGCTCCTTATAGAGCAAATCGCCCGATGGAGAGAAAATGAAAAGCTGTTCTTTTTTGAGGTTGGCAATTTTCAATCGGGTAGCATTTATTGATGCAAAACCAAAGCTCCCGCTTCCGCCCCTTCCGCCCATTTCGCTTTCCTCCGTTTCACAATATCGTCGTAATGCGGTTTTACCCGTATCACGTTCCAGTCACATTCTTCCGGCACTTTGCCGTAAAATATCACCCATTCCGGGGATAGCCGTTTCATCATTTCTTCGTAGCCGCGCAGAAACAGGCGTTTGCTTTCCTTGTTTTGCTGTGTGCCTACCGAGCTGACAGCCACCACACCACCGACAGGCTCACCGTCAAAGCACCAATCATAGCTATGCTCGTCGCTCCATGAAATCGTTGGATAAACCGTCATGCCGTGCATTTGCCAGTATGCCGCCATCCAGTGTTTGCGGTAATGGTTGTATATCTGCATGGCAAGCGGCATGTCCGTGTAGGTGGAGAAATCAGGCGCGCACACCGCCGCAAATTGAGACAGTTTCGGAATGTACTTGTCCGGCGTGTTCCAATATCGGATAAATTGGTAATCATCCACAAAGAAATGCACGATCTTGCTTTTCGTGTCTTTCGCCGTGTAATGGTAATTCACGGGGATAAATTCTCCCTGCGGATATGCCTTTATCGGCTCGATCTGCGGAATGCCGTACTTGCCAACGCCGGGGAATATGAACTTGTCCAGATTTTCAAAGTTAATCATACAGCCCCCAGCAAGCAAAAATGCCGCAAGATACATTTCTGTACCTTACGGCATAGCAAGCGCCCGGAATCAAACCGGAACTTCCTCAAACAAAGTGTGCTGCCATTACACCACTACTTGCTATGCCGATTGTACCATATTTTTTTGACCCGCTCAACCATTTTCTTTTCGGTTGGCGTTAGATTCGCGTATCCCTTTGCACCGTCGTTTTCATTGTGTATATATCCGTGGTGGGTATGCGGGGAAACTTTATCATGCGGCCTGTCCAGATCTATTTGTTTTATGCGCTTGTTCTTAGTGTCGTAGTATGTAATTGCTTTGATGTTGTCGCTTTTGTTGAGCGTTACATACACGCGACCACTTGTCAGTGTTTCCATTGGCGTTTTCTGCGCACCGTCAACCGCCTTGACAAACTTGATATTGCTCTCTTTGATAATCGTCTTGAACTCGCTGCCGTAAGGCTTGCCCTTTGCGCTCGTGCCGCTGCTTGCGCCGCGTCCACCCATTATTTTTTCTTCCTTTTCTTTTCCATTCCTCTGCCAAAGAACGAATTTACAGAGCTTTGCAAATTATTTTGCGCCCGCTTATATGTGGAAGATGTAATTTCCCGTTGTTCCCTGTTGGGGTTATAATGTTCTCTAAAATATCGCTTTGCATAATTTTCTGTGCTTTCTTTTTTCTCTGTGGTACTGCTCTTCGTAATATCTTTTTTCTCTGCGATACCTCTAATCATTTTATTGGTCAGAGTGTCTACTTGTTTTTGTGTAATATCGTAATCCCGCATAAAGGCTTCTTTGCCGATTGCTTCTTTCACACTCTCAACAAATGTCGGGGATTTAAGTAATTTTTCTGCTCCCAAGTATGCGTTAGACTTTGCACTTTTCCAAAATTCGCTGTGCTCTACAGCAGAGCGCAACGCACCAATGCCACCACCGGCTCCACCTCTACCGCCCATTACTCTACCTCCTGTTGCTGTTCATCCGTCATGTCCTGCATCTTCGGCAGCGCCGCCTTTGCGGTGGCCTCATCTTCATTAAACCAACGCATGCGGAACTCCCAATCATTCATAATCCCAGCACTCAACATTTGCATATCCCGTTGAAAATCCGTATCTTTCGACTCAATAATGCTATCATCAAAATCAATGCTGATTTCAACGTTTTCATCAAGCCCCGCATTCATAGCCGTATTGCCTAACCTCAGCAATGTGCGGCATAGTTCCGTTATGGCCTGCTCCAACACGATTTCATGCTTTTTTATCGTGCGGAACATGGTGCTGTTTTCGCTAATGACTTGTGTTGCCGTTGCAACGCTGCCGCCATCAAAGCGGTAATAGGTTTCGCCGAAGCCGCATTTACTGGACAGGATATTGAGCTGGTCTTGAATGCCTGTGTTATGCTCCGCTGTCCGCAAGGTCATATCAATCGGCGTTATAACAGCCCCGTCCGATACATCTTCAGGCAGCACGTAAAATGCCACATCGCCGGGGTCAAACACAGGTTCTCCGTCAAGATACTTTGCCGCAGACGGTTTTACCATAATGCGCTTTTTGCCGAGTTTAAACTCATTGACATAGCTATCGTATGCAATGTCAACACCCTGCAATACGTCAATAGCGTTGGCATATACGGAAATGCCAGTTGGGAGTAAGTAATCGTAGTTATTGGCAATATTCAGCCGGTCAATCACAAATTGCCGTTTATCACTGCCGGTATGTACAACAGGCGGGATGCGCTCAAATCCCTTAACATTGACCAAGGTTTCATCCGCAAGCTGCTCATTATCATACCGATAAATGCGGTTCTCGATAACGTATTCTTCGCTATCCTCTTTGCGGTGGATTTGAAGATACAAATAATCGTGCCCGCTCCGCGTCACCACAGACGAAAAAGCGCACTCGCTGATATAGCCGTTCTGCCATGCCAACGGGTAAATGTTTTCAATCGTTACATAGTCCAGCACAATACCAGAGACGTTTCCGGGGACGATTTCACCGCTTTCGTTTACCTCTTGCCCTACAACACGAGGAATATATGCTACTGTGCCAAGAGCAGACTTCATTTCCTGCATCTCATTTGCCTTGACGGTAAAATTGTTTTCCGCCAAAACACGGTCAATAAACGCCTGTTCGTTCTTCCCCTCCAGCGTGATTTGCACTTTCTCGTTCATGAGCAAGTTAGCCCAATCTTCGCATAGCTTTTTCCCCATGCCAAGGGAATAACGCTTGCAGTTGACCATGCTCTCACCATTGCGAACGCGGTAATTGTGAAACCCTTTCACATTTCCCTGATACCAGCTTTTCCACTCCGCTACCTTGCTGTAAAACGCTTCGGGGATTGTAGCATAGCCCAACTGATTTAGTTTCTGAATGATTGCATTGCTCATGCGATAACTCCCATCCGACGGGAAATTCGCTCCAAAGCGTACCTTGTAGCATCAATCAAATGATTATTTGCGTCAGGATAGCCGCTTATGATGTCCCCATCTTTGTTTCGCTCGTATTCGTAATTTACAAATTCGTTATATGCGTTTGGCGTTCGCTTACGGTCAATAACAATTTTCCGCCGCTGCAACCACTTCATCCCGTAGTCAACGGAACCGGGGCCTTTAACGGCCTCTTTTGCTGACAACCCCATTGCGCGGTAATCTGCTGTGCTTTTTGGCTCCGCACTGTCACAAGTGATATATGCGTCCATATAATTGCGACTTTTAATCATACTTCCGCTTGCTTCGTTTGTGAGTTTGTTTTGATATATTTCGTCAATCAAAAAAATCGTTTCGCGTGCGCTGTCATAATGCAGCCGGATAAAAGCAAAGGGGTCAGGATACCAGCCCCAGTCAACACCCTGATAAATGCGGTCAAAATGCGAAATTTCATTGTCAGTGATTTCCCGCAATTCGAGGTTTTCAAACACATTGCCGCCAGTGCCTACCGGAATGCCAAGGTATTCATGCTGATACGCTCGTTCATCTGTCTTTTTGAGGTATTCTGCTTCATCGAGGAACTGCTGCCCCAGCCATTCAGGAGGAGCTTGCAGATACGTTGACTTGTGGCACAGACGGTCAGCGCGTTCTTCCAAGCTGTCTTTGTTGGCCCAGTTATCACGGCTTATCGGTGGGTTGTAGCTTTCAAAATTCCAATACTTGTCCCCGCCGCGCATGGTAGACTGCAAGATAGTACGTATCTCCGCCCGCCCCGCAAACTGGTCTTTTTCCTCAAAGTGTGTCACGGCAATATAGCCAAACGGGACTTTGATGGACTTAATCTTCATTGGGTCATCAGCACCCCGAAACATTATTTTTTGCCCGGTAGGCTTGTATATCAGTTCCATGGGGGACA
>CABQCM010000173.1 GCA_902462665.1 uncultured Oscillospiraceae bacterium
CTGCGCTCTCATAACGCTTTTCAGCTTTTGGTGGCCACCCGCCTGTCGGCCCAGTGTACCGATGCGCGGGTCAACCTCGTCACCCCGGCGCTGTTTGAGCGTTTCCCCGATGTGGACGCCTTTGCCGAGGCTTCGGTCGAGGAGGTCGGGGAAATGATCCGCTCTTGCGGGCTGTATAAAACCAAGGCCGAAAGCATCGTCGCTATGGCGAAAATGCTGCGGGACGAATTTGGCGGGACGGTTCCCGACACGGTGGAGGAACTGACCCGTTTGCCCGGCATTGGCCGAAAAACGGCCAATCTCATTTGCGGCGACGTTTACGGAAAGCCGGCGGTGGTAACCGATACCCACCTCATCCGCATTTCCAACCGCATCGGCCTGGTGGCGACCAAGGACCCGTACAAGGTGGAGATGGAGCTGCGCCGCTTGCTTCCGCCGGAGGAATCAAACGATTTTTGCCACCGTATGGTGTTGTTTGGCCGCGCGACCTGCTCAGCCCGCAGCCCCCGCTGCGAGGGCTGCCCCCTGACGCCGTATTGTTTGCGGGTGTTGAAGTGAAAATAGAAGCAATATTTTAAACCACCGCCGGAATCGCTCTGGCGGTGGTTTAAAATAGCAAAATAAATCTAGTAAGAATTTGGAATTAAAACAACATACGGAATATCGTCAACCACAAAGTGGCCACTATAGTGGTAAGGTTCGCCTCGCTTTTTATGGTACAGCTGGGTAAGGTCGCTTCCCTCGAACGAGATTCGACAGAATTGAATTTCTCCTGGTTTTCTGTCTTTTGTAAAATAGATACCGCTGTCACAAACGGTGATCTTCCCATCAATGCCTTTATCCACGAGAACCTGATTTTCGCTGCCATCAAGCCGCATTCGTCCAAGAGAGTCATGGGAAGCATAGTAAATCCAATCGTCTTTTATTTCAAAACTCCAACAGTCTTGTTGCGTCAAGGTTTGATATTCGGTACCGTCAAGCCGCATCCGGCAAAGCGTTCTGACGTTAAGTCCATCCACGGTAAGATATTTTCTAAAATACAAGTAGTTTCCATTAACGGCCAACAAGTCCAGACCGCCTTTGGGCTCATGCCGTAATACCGTCGGATTGCTTCCGTCAAGACCGCAGTGGATAATTCGATTTTCATAGCCCGCATCGCTATATTCAGCGGCAAAAAAGATACCATCTTCATAAACTTGATAGCTAAAATTGCCTCCGATATGCAGCAGCTCCTGCTTTTCGGTGCCGTCAGTGGAAATACGGTAAAGTACTTTTCGGCTGACAAAGTAGAGCCAATTGTGGAACAATACCGGTTTTTCTGCGCCGAAGGTTTCTTGGTATTCCATTCGTTCGCTTCCGTCTGGCCGTATACGGTAAAGAGTTTCGACCGACTCCGTAGGCTCAGGGTGACGATATCCGTCGGAAAAATAGATCCAATCGTCCTCAAATGCAACGGGATACCCCTCAGAAGAGAACGGGATGTCAAAGGTTTGTTTTTGTATACCATCTAGACTGATTCGGCAATAGTCGTCTTCATCAGCCGACGACGTGTGAATGCGGCAATAAAGCCAATCGTTCCAGAAAAATTGGTACGAGAGTCCCTCGGGAAGCTCTATAATCTGCGCGCTATCTGGCAGAGGTTTGACATCGCTTTCGGGTTGAGAAGATTCGTTCGGAATCGATAAAATGGTTTCACCTACCGATTCGCTCTCAACTCTCGATGCTGTTTTTAGCATCGACGAAGGGGGAGCCAATGGCGTTTCCTCCGACGGTATCTCCGACTCGTTGACCGAAGGGTCAAGCGAAAAGTCTGGTACGGACGGACCAGCCGATTGAGAAGGAACGATGCTGGGATCAAACTCATTATGCCATCGGACACTCCATGCAATCGCCCCGAACACCATCGCAATGGATGTCACCCCCGCCGCAGCGGCGAGAAGATTGTTGCGCAAAGCGGTTTTGGGCGCGGGCTCCCGGTCGGGATCAAAGGACAGTTTCGGCAGGTTTTCCGGTAGGCGAAGCTGATTTAAATCACGTTCCAGCTTTTCATAATCCATATTCGGTTTCATCGCCCATCCTCCTTGCTATGAGTTCTTTGGCCTTGTGAAGCCGCCATTTGACTGTGCCGACGGGCACGCCCACCAGGGCGGGAATGTCTTCGTCAGGGTAATCCAGATAATATTTGAGCTTGATTAGAATCTGGTATTTGACCGCGAGGGCCTCGATTGCCTGACGCAGCGCGATGAGGGTGTCCCGGTCCTCCCGTCCCTCAAACAGCGACTCGAGAAAATAGTCCTTTTCTTCGTTGGAGCGAAACTGCATCTGGCGCGAACGCTGAAAAGCCCGAAAGGTGTTTTTGTAGGTATTCACGCAAATGGCGGCAATCCATTTGTCAAAGGGCTTTTCCGGGCAATAGCGGTCGAAATGCCGCATGGCCTTCATCCAGGTTTCCTGATACAAATCCTCTGCGTCCGCCCGGCTTCGGCATAGGCTCCAGGCCAGCGCCGATACCCGCGCGCCGTATTGCTCGACATATTGGTCGAACTGTTCCCGATCCATTGCTTCACCACCCGTCGTTTTTCCTTTTATCTTGTATACACCGCAGCAGAAGCTTTCGTTTGCTTCAAAAATATTTTATTCGAAAAATTGAGTTTCACCGTCTTGAACCGACCATGCAAATAGGCTACAATGTTTCCATGAAATTGAAGGGAGCCTTTGTTATGAATCGCCTTCTTCTGGTTGACGGCAGCAATCTGTTGTTTCAAATGTTTTTCGGCATGCCTGCGCGAATCGTCAACCAACAGGGAAAGGCGATTCAAGGAACCCTTGGCTTTATTGGCGCATTACTGAAAATCATTCGTAGAGTCCGGCCTACGCATATCGCGGTATTGTTTGATGGGGAGCATGAAAACGAACGCTGCGCTCTTGATCCAGATTATAAAGCCAACCGAGTGGATTACAGTGAGATGCCCGAAGAAGAAACCCCTTTTTCGCAGCTGGGCGACATTGATGCCGCTCTCGATTTGATTGGTATCCGTCACACAGAAACGACCGTCTGCGAAACTGACGATATCATTGCCAGCTATGCTTTCGACGAAACAATCAGGGAACAAACCGAAATTATCATTTCGTCCTGGGACAGCGATTTTTTTCAACTCATCACCGATACGGTATCTGTGCTGCGTTACCGCGGAGAAAATACGATGCTTTATACTCCAAAAACCATAAAAGACAGGCTGGGTATTACGCCAAAGCAGTATGCCGGTTTCAAATCGCTTACGGGCGACGCCTCCGATCATATCAAAGGAGCGGATAAAGTCGGCCCCAAAACGGCCGCTTCGCTGCTGAATGAATTCGGCACTCTAGATAATCTTCTTGCAAATGCAAAGCAGATAAAGAAGCCGTCTGTACGCGAATCCATTCTTCGAAACACCGAGAAATTAAAAAAGAATTATAAGCTCATCAAGCTCTCGGATATTGCGCCGGTTCCCTTTGCGCTGCATGAGCTGGCGTATCAAGATACCGAAATTACGACAAACGAAGTCTTAAAAGGAATCGGATTAAAATAATGAATACATTCAAAGGGCTTGGGCAGACGGAGGGCGTCATATTGCTTTCCAACCGACAAATCCGCGATATTGAATAAAAAAACAGAGGCGTTCTTGACAGCAGAACGCCTCTGTTTTTATCATAGAGAATCAGTTCCCAGCCGCGAGCAGGGAGGAGAACTGATTGAGCAGGGTCGCCACCGTAGAAGAGAGCACCACAGCGTCTCCCTTGCCGTTGATGGTGTAGAAATACCGGCGGCTGGAGTAATCGCTCAGCCGAATCACGTCGGACTGACCGTTCCGGTAGCGCAGGGTAATGGTCAGTTTCGGCGTTTGAGCCTGCTTGCCGTCGTCTGCCCAGGAAGCGGCCGTCATGCCAATGATACCCTGATAGAATTCGCGGAAATCCTTTTCGTTAATCAGATTTTCCTGCTTGTCGGTAACGGTCAAGGAATTGGTGGAACCGCTTTCGGTCTCGTTGGTCATGTGGTGCAGAGTAAAGGTATCGCTGATCAGGTTGCCACTGTCGTTGACCGCCGCCACTTCGATGGAAGAAACATCGGTGATGTTGGTAACATACAGCAGACTGCTGCGATAATTCTCCGCCGGGGTAAAGGCAAAAGAAATCGAAGAGTTGGCCACCCGGAAAATGCTGTCGCTGCCGCTGAACGAGGCGGCATAATACCCTTCCTCCACCAGAGAACCGACCTTAATCACATAGGTTTGATCCTCAATGACATAGGTTACCTGGGCAATCGGGCGGTCCAGTCCGTATTGCTTGATGTCCGCGGAAGAAGCTTTCATCACCAGA
>CABQCM010000174.1 GCA_902462665.1 uncultured Oscillospiraceae bacterium
CATAGCGGTCGACCTTAATTCCCTCGCCGCGGCGAACGACCGTTTGGGTATTCATACGCGGGGTCTCGCCGGTAAGAAGTACCGTAAAATCGACTCCAAGCGCGGCCGCGATGGCGTAAAGCGCGCTGATGGGGATGTCTTCCTCGCCCGTTTCGAATCGGAGGTATTCCTCCTGCGGAACCGAAAGCCGCTCGGCCATGTCGCCGGTAGAAATATCCAGAATTTCGCGCAGCTCCCGAATGCGGGCCGGAATCTGAGTCAAATCTTCCTTCATACCAATTCCATCCTTTCTTTTTATGCTGGCTGAATACCATTGCTTGACAAGAGCACCATGGTATTTTTGTTATTTTACCACAACGTGGGTAAAATGAAAAGAGAAATCCCCACGGCAAATGTGATTTTTACCTGTTGCACCAAAAAACTGCTTTTAGCACAAAGGAAGCTATAGACATTTTTGGATTTATCGTGTATAATGCTACCATTGTATGATTGGTTGATTAGACCGTTTCGAAGCTTTCTGGGGCTGAAATGAAAAAATCAAACGCCGCCCCTTAGGCGCTCATCGGTGTTGTTGTCAATCAATGGAACGGATTTTGTAAGGAGGCTGTCCCCTATGAAAACAATGAAACGCGCGGCGGTGCTTTTGCTCTCCTGCGCCCTGCTGTTGACGGCAGTTGCCTGCCACAAGCCCAATGAAACGGTTCTGACCATCGGCGGCGTAACCATTCCCTCGGGGCTTTATCTCGCCATGCAGATGGATTCTTTTTCGTCCTTTACCACCAACGTGCAAAGCACCCTCTCTTCGGGGCAAACCATGAGCACGATCGACGACGCGCTGGGGTATTCGTATGAGGACAAGTCCTCGGACGAGTGGATTCGGGAAAAGACCCTAGAAGCCGCCAAGCAGTATGCCGCGGTGCTTAATCTATTCAACGAATTCGGACTGGAAATCACGGCCGAAGAGGAAGATAATCTCGCCCAGTGGGTGGATTATTACTGGTCTGAGGATTACCAGAACATGAAGAGTTATTACGAGCCCAACGGGATTTCCAAGGAAAGCTTTGCCGAGCTGATGCGCAACGGCACCCGCCAGACCAAGGTATTCCTGCACTACTATGACAAGGACGGCATTGAGCCGGTAGCCGACGCCGACGTTCTGCAGGGGCTGCGCGACAACTACGTGCTGGCCGATGTGCTTACCGCCAACAAAACCACCAGCGATTCGAGCGGCAATTCTACCCCGCTGAGCGACGAGGCTGTGGCTGCCGCCAAGGCCAAGCTGGAGGGCTACGCTGAGCGCATCAACAAGGGACAATCTTTTGAGAACATCTACGTTGAATACAATAAGGAGCAGAACGAAAACTTTACCGCTCCCGAGGTCACCGATCAGATGTCGCAGAAATATCCCCGCGCCCGGGCGCTCAGCTCGACCGGACAAAACACTGCGACCTACGAGCTGTTCAAGGCGCTCAAAGAGAAAGATTCCTTTGACTACGGCAAGGCTTATGTTGTAGAGGATTCCAATTACGCCTACCTTGTCGTGCTGCGCGATATTACCACCGACGAATTTTATACCGGCAACGACACTTACCGGCAGGACGTGCTCAACGCGCTTAAAAGCGACGAGTTCGACCAAAAGCTGGAGGAAAAAGCCAACGGCTTATCGGTGGAAAAGAACGACGGCCTCGTTCGGTATTACAGCCCGCATAAAATTGTAAACGGTTCCGCTGACTAAGCGTACCAATAAGTGGACAAAGGAAAACTCCCCGCGTCCTGCGTTTGCAGGACGCGGGGAGTTTTGTTAATTTGTTAAGCTGCGGCAATTCCTTAAGCCAGGCCCTTGCCGCATAGAGAGCGTTAAACAAGTACGCTCCCTTGTTCGTCTTTCTATCTTTGGATGCTCCTGTACTACGCGATTCGGCTTTCCACGTAATCGCAAAGCTCCCGCAGGGTTCTGTATTTTTTCATGCTCAGCATGGTATTGTCAAACGACATGTGAAATTCATCCTCGATAGCGATAGCAATTTTAATAAAGGCGATGGAATTGACATCGGCCGACTCCAGCGGATCATCGTCCGCAATGGCCAGCTCCTCGTCCAAATAATCGGCAAATATTGTTCGGATTCGCTCCATGGTATTCATATATTTTCTCCTTTCGCTTAGACAAAACAATCCGGAGACAACGCGCCGCAGACCAGCAATTTTTTGCCAACCGCGTTGTCGCTTCTGGAAAGGCAATAGCTTCGCGTCTTCTGGCGCCTTGCCGGCCACAAAAGCTGTGCGGCCTGCGGTCAAAAAATTTTTTGCGCAGAGCATTGAATACGCCGGAATGGCGCGCGATGTAGCCAGACGGCGCATGGCGAAGCCACGCAGCACATCCAGCGATGTAAGACTTTCGTGAAAAACGCACTGTACCCGAGATTGCTTCGTCTAGCCAGCTCCGGAACGCGAAGCCCCCCTTTCCCAGCCGTAGGGAATCATAAAACGCAGACGGGACAAATTGCTTTTCATAATCTGGCATTTCCAGCAGAGAAAGCCGTCGGGAGCTGGGGCCGCGCTGTGGGCCTGACGGCGTATCCACTGCAGTCCCCGGCCGAATGTCTCGTCAAGAGGGCCGTCGGCTATGCTTCCATACACCGATGTTTGCCGGTAATCCTGGCAGCACATGACCAACTCCCCCCGCAGGTTCATATACATGCGCTGATTGAGCAAAATACAGCCGCAAAGCTGGCGCCCATGCAAATCGACATGGTTGCTGTATTCGTTTTGGAGCAGTCCCGCACGGTCTACCGTTTCAAACGACGCGATCTGTTCGCCGCTCAGGCCAAACAGTGCTTTTACCTCCTCGCATCGCCCCGTGGGCACCGACAGACGCACCGGCAACCCACTGTCGAGCGCATAATGGATATGGCGTACCGTTCGGTCGTACTGCTTGCTGCCGGTCGCTTGCTCAAACCGTTTCGCCCCAGCGGCGGGGAAGTTGATGGTGACGGCATACACCTTTTGGCTCTTGAGAAAATCCACCATATGCGAACAAAGCGCCTCACCGTTGGTAGACAGGGATAACGCTAAGCCGTGTCGGGTCAGTTCCTGTACACGCCAGCGAAACAAGGGGTCAATGGTTGGCTCGTTATAAAAATGAAGCGCCACGTATCGGATGTCGTCAAGCAAGGCGATTTTTTGAATAATGCTCGAAAAAAGCTCGGCCGGCATCGAAGCCGGTGTACGGGGCCAAAACCGGGTGGGGCAGTATTCGCACCGCCAGTTGCACAGCGTGCTGGTCTCAATTTCGACCGCTTGCAGGGCGTGGCGATTCCATACCTCGCCGCGCTCCATTAGATAACCAAGCCGTATCCCCTCGTCAATCAGACGCGGGGGATATTTTTGCGTCAATTCGAGAGCAGATACCCCTGCAGCGCTGCGCTCTAACAGCAGACTGAGTTCCGGGGAAACGACCGTGCTTTCGTTCTTTAAAAAGTCGTATACACGCACCTGTCCAAAGCAGTTCCCTTTGCGCTTGCGGTAAAGGTAGGGCGATGGAATCAGTATGGAATTCATCCCAATCAACCTGCGGTCCTCCTTGTTCCCAATCCAATCCTCCTGCTGCAGTCCAAAGCGTCGCATCTCAGCCGTAGAGTGCTTTGCAGGAAGCTTCGGCCAGTTCCCCGAATTCTGTTTCCTGCCGCAGGGCCTGTTCGCTCAGTGAAAGAGCATCCCGTCGCAGCCTCTGCGTCGCATGCGGCGTATAGGCGATTTTAAGAAGCACTTTGTCGTAAGTAGTCCAAAGCTCATTGATTTCCTCCATCCGTTCGCGGGCGGGTTTCAGCATATCCAAGAGAGGTGGCAATGCTTCCGCGTCCTCAAGATAGCGCGCCAGCATCTGCTTTTTCTCATTCAAGGGTAAAAGCTGCTCGTGCAGCCGCAGCGCATGCTGCGCCAGCGCCTCCTGACTCACTGTCTCCAATCCGGCACATAGAAAGCGAACCGCCCCCATGCCCTGCTGACACGAATTGGAATGATCAAAATAATTGCTTTTCAATCCTCTCAAGGTCTCGGCAACGTCCCGCACACCGCCGCCCAAAGAATACACGCGGTCGGGCCGAAGCTCCAAACAGGCGGCCTGGATGCCGCCGCCGCTGTTAATGGAGCCGTTCCAGGCATTGACCGACAGCCGCGCGCGCCGCAAATCAGACAGAGCGATTTCTCCCCGATAAGCCACAAAGGGGCTGTTATAATCCGCAATCCAGGCGGTTTCGTTTTCCTCATCCACCCCATACAGGAGTACAGCGTGGGCTCCATGCTGTTTGTGATAACGGGGATGAAAGGCGCGAAATATCGAACTTTGCAAAAAAAGGCTTT
>CABQCM010000175.1 GCA_902462665.1 uncultured Oscillospiraceae bacterium
TAGCAACCAGCGAATCGGTGGATGCAACCGTCACGGCCATGCGGCTCTTTTGCTGCTGCTCGGCGGTGGGGTTGATGACATACTCACCGTCCACCATGCCGACGCTCACGCCGCTGATGGGACCCTTCCAGGGAATCTGCGAGATGGACACGCAGATGGACGCACCGATCATGGCGATGGTCTCGGGCGAACAGTCGGGATCGACCGACATCACCGTGCAGACGATGGAAACGTCGTTGCGCATATCTTTGGGGAACAGCGGACGCATGGGGCGGTCGATGACGCGGGAGGCTAAAATAGCCTTCTCGGTCGGGCGGCCCTCACGGCGCATAAAGGAGCCGGGAATGCGGCCCACAGCGTAGAGCTTTTCTTCAAAATCGACCGACAGTGGGAAGAAATCGACCCCTTCGCGCGGCTTGTCCGAAATGGTGGCGGTGCACATAATGGCCGTCTCGCCGTAGCGGATCAGGCACGAACCCGAAGCGAGCTGCGCCAGCTTGCCGGTTTCAACCACGAGGGGCCGGCCGGCCAGCTCGGTGGTAAAGACCTTTGCGTTTTCAAACATGAATGTACCTCCAGAATATAATCTATTTCGGAGGCGGCCGGTTTAGCAATAAATCCGGCGTCCGATCCTCCCGGGCGCCCGATTCACTGCTAAAGCCCTGCTGCCGCCGAAATGCAGACAGACGTATGCCCTGCAAAAGCAGGCAAGGGCAAGCCGGATGCCCCGGCTTGCCCCCATGTGTCAATTACTTGCGGATACCCAGCTTGGCGATGATGGCGCGATACCGCTCAATGTCCTTCTTTTGCAGATAGGCCAGCAGATTGCGGCGGTGACCGACCATCTTGAGCAGGCCGCGGCGGGAGTGATGATCCTTCTTGTGGATCTTCAGGTGCTCGGTCAACTCGTTGATGCGGGTGGTCAGAATGGCGATTTGCACCTCGGGGGACCCGGTGTCGCCTTCGTGCAGAGCGTTGGCGGTGATAACCGCCTGTTTGGTTTCGTTGGTCATGATGTTTCACCTCATTGTATGATTCCCGCGACCAAGCAAGGGGCAGGTGAAATTCCTCCAAAGAGGCGTTCCCCCCAAGCTGAGAAACGGGTAGTGCAAGATGTATTGTATCATAAACGCCGGGGATTGTCAAAGATATTTTTCCAGAATCTGCTCGGATTTATTCATTCTTGTATTAGAGAATGTATCTTTGAATGAATCACCTTCACCTCAAGCCACCACGCGCGCCAGCGATATGAGTACCGGCATGGTGAAAATCGACAGCAGGGTGCACTGGGTGACCATGCGAGAGGACATCTCCTTATCCGCCTCAAACATGACGGCGAACAAGGTCGTGTTGGAGGCACTGGGAGCGCACAACGGCACCATACAGGCAACCAGCGTCAAGCCGCGTACCCCCAGCAGATACAAAATGCCAAACGAAACGGCCGGCACCACCAGCAGCCGCAGCCCCATCACCATCCAAAGCGGCCCGTCGCCCTTGCGGGGGCGCAGGTCGGCATGAGCGAGATAGAAGCCGGTGACAATCATGGCCAGCGGGGTGTTGAGGTCGCCCAGCCCGGCCATCGTGGACGCGGCAATTTCCGGCATGGGGAGTGAAAACAGAAAAAAGGGAAGCCCAATGACGACGCCAATCACTCCAGGATTGAGCAGCGCCTTGACCGGCGAGAGCTTCTCCCCCTCCCGCCGGTACAGCATCACGCCGTAGGTCCACACAAAAATCTGAAACACGGCGATAAAGATGGAAACCAGAAACACCCCTTCGGCCCCGAGCAGCGCATTCACCAACGGCAGCCCCATAAAGCCGCAGTTGGAAAAGGAGGAGCCAAACCGAAGCACCGAACGCTGGGCGGCCGGACGGCGGCGGAAGAGAGGCAGGGCGAAGGCCGCACCGACCGCCACCGACAGAATCGACGCCAACGCGGCGATCCCCATCTCCCCCATCTTTCCGGGAGTGTTTTCGACCGCAAGAAAGGAGTTCACAATCACGCAGACCGATACAAAGGTCAGTAGCAGCTTGGTGATCTCCTTTGCGCCCGTCTCGGTCAGCCATTGTAACTTGGCCAAAATCGCGCCCACCAGCATGAGAAGAAACAGAATGACGACCTGTTGGGCCACATCGGCCGCGCTCGTCCAAAACGACATAGCGATATTGCCTCCCAATAAGCACAGCCCCGTCCATCCCGTTTCTTTGCGGGAGGACGCGGGCTGTGTGCTAAAACTGCGCCAGTGCAGCATCCTGCACAGCATGACACGAAAACGGACGATTACTCCACAATCACCTTATGAAATACCTTTTTGCCCTTTTTGATGACCGTCTCGCCCTTCTCGAATGCGGCGGCGGGAAGGACAAAGGCCGGATCGGCAATCTTCTCGCCATCCACCGAAACGCCCCCCTGCTGAATCAGGCGGCGGCCCTCCCCTTTCGAGGCGATCAAGCCGCAGCGGAGCATCAGCTCTAACAGGGGAACACCCGAGAGTGCTTCCTCACGCGGCAGCGTGGAGGAGGGCATATTCTCACTTGAGCCGCCCCCCGCAAAGACGGCGCGGGCGGCGTTCTGCGCTTTGTCGGCCTCTTCCTTGCCGTGAATCAAAGCGGTGACCTCCCAGGCCAGACGTTCTTTGACCGGATTGAGCGCGCTGCCCTCCAACGATTCAAACTGCTGGATTTCCTCGAGAGGGACAAAGGTCAGCATCTTCATGCATTTGATGACGTCGGCATCGTTCACATTGCGCCAGTACTGATAAAAGTCGTAGGGCGAAGTTTTTTCCGGGTCGAGCCAGACGGCGTTGCCGGCGGTCTTGCCCATCTTCTGCCCCTGGCTGTCGGTAAGCAGCGTAATGGTCATGGCATAGGCGTCCTTGCCCAGCTTACGGCGAATCAATTCAGTGCCGCCGAGCATATTGCTCCACTGGTCGTCCCCGCCGAACTGCATGTTGCAGCCATAGTGCTGGAACATGTAGTAGAAATCGTAGCTTTGCATAATCATGTAGTTGAATTCCAGGAAGGAAAGCCCCTTTTCCATGCGCTGCTTATAGCACTCGGCCCGCAGCATGGTGTTGACGCTGAAGCAAGCGCCCACCTCGCGCAGCAGCTCCACATAATTGAGGTCGAGCAGCCAATCGGCGTTGTTGAGCATCATGGCCTTGCCCTCGCCAAAGTCAATAAAATTCTCCATCTGCCGCTTGAAACAGGCGGCATTATGAGCGATATCCTCTTTGGTCAGCATCTTGCGCATGTCGGTTCGCCCGGAGGGATCGCCGATCATGGTGGTGCCGCCGCCGATAAGCGCAATCGGCTTGTTACCGGCCATTTGCAGGCGTTTCATCAACGTCAGGGCCATGAAATGCCCGGCGGTGAGGCTATCGGCCGTGCAGTCAAAACCGATATAAAAGGTGGCTTTTCCTTCGTTGATGAGGTCAATAATTTCTTCGTCCGTAATTTGGGCCACCAGACCGCGGGCAACCAGTTCTTCGTACAGAGTCATTGCAGTTTCCTCCTATGATTTCGGGCAAAGGACAAAAATAGCCCTCTGCCAACGTAATTGGCAGAGGGCGAAAAATCGCGGTACCACCTCTGTTTACTCCCCGCTCGCGCGGCAGAGCCTTAGCGGGTGACCAACATCACCCTGCGCGGTAACGTGCGCACACGGCCGCCCCTACTGACCCTTTCGGGCGTTCCGACCGGCAGCTCCAAGCCGTATTTCACCCGCGCGCGGCGCCGCCTTACACCAACCGGCGGCTCTCTGCGCCCGCAAACGTGGGCTACTCCTGCTCTTCCTTGCTTTTGAGTCATGATAGCACATGTGCTATTCGCTTGTCAACCGATTTTGTATCCCCGGCTCTACTTTTCTTGTTCTTCCGTTTCGTCCATACCGTCTGGCGCCTGCATCCCAGCCGCAACGGCCGCGTCAGAGCACGCCTCGTTCCTGCGGCGGTCCCGCCGCAGGTCCAGCAGACAGCCGATGGCACCGCCAAGCAGAATACCGCCCACAATCCAAACGGGCATCTGACGCAGTAAAAATCCAATCAGAATCCCGGATACCATGCCGGCTGCAATGCCGATGACCAAGCCGTCGGTTGAATTCTTCTGGCTAGTCGGGGCGTCTCCGCTCTCGCGCGTGTTCGCTTCGCGCTCCTCCATCGGCTTGCCAACCGGCGTTTCCAGCGTCGTCTCCATTTCCTCCAACGGCGTTTTCATCGGTTGCCTGTTTTCCTCCATATTGATGACCATTCCTTTCGTATCACATGGAAGTTTGGGGCGGTTTCGGCATAGCCAAAGCACAAGTCGCTTTCACTTCCACGGTGCAAACCTCCCTG
>CABQCM010000176.1 GCA_902462665.1 uncultured Oscillospiraceae bacterium
ATTTGATGTCTACTCCATCTGCCCCGGCCAGTTCAGCCAAATGAGCGGCAGCAGCGAATTCTTCCTCGAGCGTCTTAAGCCGGTCGTCAGACAAGACGCGTGACGAGTCAATGGGACTGGCTTCAAATAGAGGATTGTTGTAAGCAATCCAAGGGGCTGGCACTCCTTGCGGCTTGGCATATCGCCCGGAATGGGTTAGCTGAACAATCACCAGCGGTTCAAAGCCATGCGTAGCCATGGAACGTGATTTTATATCGTCAATTAACGTTTGAAAGCTGCTCAAGGTTTGGTTGTTAAGCCAAAGCTGACGCGGATTGGCACGTCCTTCCTCACATACCGCAACGGCCTCCAGCCAGAGGATACCGGCTCCGCTCGCCGCGTAACGGGCATACCGGCGATGGGTCAAACGATCGGGTTTGCCGTCCCGCATGCCGTCGCAGCCTTCCATGGGTTGATATAAAATTCGGTTGGCAATCGTTTTATGACCGATTGTGAGCGGTGTGTTGAGAGAAAGAAGATTCTGAGTAAAGGGAATGTCCAGTTGCGATTGGGATAAGAATTTCACCCATTGCTCTTCGCAGCGGAAGTCAAAGGGTTTGGAAGTATCGTGCATATCAATGCGCCCCTTTCCGTGTTCAAAAATAGCGGAAGCTTGATGAATGCATTATACTAAATAAAAAAAGAGAAAAGTCGGCAAATTCATATGAAAAATAGGCAAAAATGTAGAACGTGTAATAAAAGCAGTCGCAGATACCATTTCGGAAGTAATAATGAGATAAAAAAATATTTTGTAATACTTCGAAATTAACAATTGCATGCTTTATTCATAATTTGAACATACTTTTTTCGTAATCTATGCTATAATACTTCTGTATCATACAAAAATTCCGTCCGATGGGCGGTTTGAGGTGAAGTGGAATGAATTTAAAATCCCTGCTGTTCGGTAATTACAGCAAAAAAGAAATTAAGCGGATTACTCCGCTGCAGCAGCGGGTGCTTGATTTAGAAGATACCTATCGTAAGATGAGCGATATCGAGCTTAAGGAGGTCACGCCGCAACTCAAGGAGCGGCTGCAAAACGGCGCTACGCTTGACGACATTTTGCCCGATGCCTTTGCGGTCTGCCGTGAGGCGGCCGACCGGGTGCTCGGCATGCGTCATTTTCCAGTGCAGATCATCGGTGGAATCGTGCTCCATCAGGGGCGGATTGCTGAGATGCGTACCGGCGAAGGAAAAACCCTCGTCGCCACCCTGCCCGCCTATTTGAACGCTCTGTCCGGCAAAGGGGTCCATATCGTAACGGTCAACGACTATCTGGCCCGGCGCGACTCCGAATGGATGGGCAAGGTATACCGCTTTTTGGGGCTGGAGGTTGGCTTGATTGTCCATGGATTGGACAACGCCCAGCGTCGCGCGGCCTATGCAGCGGATATTACCTACGGCACCAACAATGAAATGGGCTTTGATTATCTGCGTGATAACATGGTGGTAGAGCAGGCGGACAAGGTGCAGCGCGGCCATGCCTACGCCATTGTGGACGAGGTGGACTCCATCCTCATCGACGAGGCGCGCACCCCGCTGATTATTTCGGGGCAGGGGGAGAAGTCGACCGATTTGTACGAGCGAGCTGACCGCTTTGCCAAATCGCTGCGCATGACCAAGGTGAGAGAGCTTGACTCGAAAGAGGAAACCGACGATCTCTACGAAGGAGATTATATCGTCGATGAAAAAGCCAAAACCGCCACCCTCACTCCATCGGGAATCAAAAAAGCGGAGCAATATTTCCAGATTGATAACCTGTCCGACGTGGAGAATACGACGGTAGCCCATCATATTAATCAGGCGCTGCGGGCGCGCGGCATCATGCAGCGGGATGTGGATTACGTTGTCAAAGACGGCGAGGTTATCATCGTGGATGAATATACCGGTCGTTTGATGTTCGGCCGCCGGTATAACGAAGGACTTCACCAGGCCATTGAAGCCAAGGAAGGGGTCAAGGTTGAGCACGAGTCCAAAACCCTGGCGACCATTACTTTCCAGAATTATTTCCGTTTGTACAACAAGCTCTCGGGTATGACCGGCACGGCCATGACCGAGGAGGAGGAATTCGGTGAAATCTATAAGCTGGATATCATTGATATTCCGACCAACCGGCCCATGGTGCGAAAAGATCATCCCGACACGGTCTATAAGACCGAAAACGGCAAGCTGGGAGCGGTAATTGATCAGATTGTGGAATGCCACGAAAAGGGGCAGCCGGTGCTGGTGGGAACCGTCTCGATTGAAAAGTCGGAAAAGCTCAGCTCCATGCTCAAGCGGCGAGGAATCAAGCATGAAGTCCTCAACGCCAAATATCACGAGAAGGAAGCGCAGATCGTCGCCCAGGCCGGTAAGCTCGGCGCGGTGACCATTGCCACCAATATGGCCGGACGCGGTACCGACATCATGCTGGGAGGCAACGCGGAATATCTTTCCAAATCGGAAATGCGCAAGAGGGGCTACGACGAGGAACAAATTTCGGCCGCCACCAGCTTTTATGAGACTGACGACCAGGATGTGCTGGAATGCCGCCAGGTTTACAATGAGCTATATGAGCGATTCAAGGCCGAAATCGCGCCCGAGGCCGCCAAGGTTCGCGAGGCTGGGGGGCTTTATATTCTTGGCACCGAGCATCACGATTCACGGCGCATTGATAACCAGCTGCGCGGGCGTGCGGGCCGTCAGGGCGACCCGGGTGAGAGTAAGTTCTTTGTCTCTTTGGAGGACGATCTCATGCGCCTGTTCGGCGGGGAACGTATTTTCAATATGATGGAGACTCTTGGGGTAGACGAAAATACCCCCATCGACAGCAAAATGCTTTCCAACACCATTGAAAATGCCCAGGCAAAGGTAGAGTCGCGCAATTTTGCCGCCCGCAAAAACGTGCTGAGCTTTGACGACGTGATGAACAAGCAGCGTGAAATTATCTATGGCCAGCGTGATAAGGTACTGGAGGGGGATAATATCAAGGATATTATTCTCAAAATGATCGACGATACCATCGCAGCGGCCTGTACGATGTATTTGTCGGATGACCGTGTGCACGACAACTGGGATTTGGACGGTCTGCGCCGGCATTTCCTTGGTTGGCTGACCAAGGAGGAGGATTTCCATTACTCCGCTCAGGAGCTGGGGGACATCTCCCGCGAGGAAATCCAGAAAAGCATTAGCGACCGTGCCCGCGCGCTGTATGAGGAGCGTGAGGAGCAGTTTGGCAGCGAGCTGATGCGCAAACTCGAGCGCATGATTCTGCTGCGTACGGTTGACCGTCATTGGATGGACAACATCGACGCGATGGATGAGTTGAGAAACGGGATCTATCTGCGGGCCTACGCCCAGCATGATCCGGTGGTGGAATACCGCAACGAAGCCTATGATATGTTCAACGCGATGACCGAATCCATTTGCGAGGAGACGACTCGTCTGATGCTGACCTTCCAGATCAAGCGTCAGGAGGACGTCGAGCGCAAACCAACCGCCAGCATTACGGCGGAGAATGTCGGAAGCGGAGAGAAGCCCAAGCCGAAGGTAATCGCGAAGTCCGATAAAATCGGGCGTAACGATCCTTGCCCTTGTGGCAGCGGGAAAAAATATAAAAAATGCTGCGGCGCGGATGAATAAAAATGCTAAAATAATGTTTTAACTCCCATTTTTTATCGTTTCTTCCATAGAAAAGAGCCTTGTAAGGTTATTTGTCCTTACAAGGCTCTTTTTGCCGCTGCCATCTCCAAGCGTTTGAAGGAGGTTACAGCGAGCGCTGTGATTTGGCATCGAATCCCTTTTGGACATCCATGGCTGTCTTATGCGATTCCGGCGAAGAAATTGGACGAATTGCCTTTTTTTCATAAAAGGCGCAGCCGCCTTTGGCGTTGGTGACCGGAGAAGTTCGGTCCAGACAGCAGTAGCCTTCGTTTTGATGTTTGCAGTCAGTATCGCAGGGAATCAAAACCATCATGTTTTCCTTCATGCCTTTCTTCACGGATCTGTGTGCCGCACGGTATTGGTGCTATTATTGTGTATGCCTAGTTATGAAAATATTCCTGGCTTGTCCTCATTTTTATGACATAAAACCGCCTGTTGCGTTGCACAATAGTTTCATATACCGGCATACCGCGAGGGCGCTTGGACCATCCAGGTTACTTGGATTTGGTCGGGTCTTTCACACGGCGCAAGGAAATCCGAAAGACTGCTGGCAGCATTGCCCGAAAAGCCGCTTTCGCGCAAGACGGCGTCTGCAGAAAATGCCAAAGGGGAAAGGAATTTTTGAAGCAAAACAACAAAAATAAATTTAC
>CABQCM010000177.1 GCA_902462665.1 uncultured Oscillospiraceae bacterium
AATTGACGCTATTTGGGATAAGAGAAAGGCGGGACGACCTTGCGTGCTACCGTAATGATTATCACCATATGTATTGCCATCATGGCGTTGTCAGGGTGTGGAGATTCCGATGCGGTTGCACCGCTGGAAGAGAATACTTCTCTGGTATCGGTCGATTGGACCGGCGGCGTCAGTATCCCCGCTTCGGATATGGCAACGCCGGCGCCTGAGAGTTCCTCTGATGTGCTGGAATCCAGCAGCTTGCCGTCGGTGACTGCACCCGATTTTGCGGTAACATCGGTTTTACCTGCGGAAAGTATGGATGTCCCGGTTTCCATTGCTGCGAATTCCCGCCCGAGCGAGCAGGCGATTGCCGATGCATTGGCGCGGCTGAAAAACATGTACGATCAAGAGTGCGCCAAGGTTCGAGAAAGCTATGCCGACAGGATTGCGCAGCAAACCCGTTCTTTGGAAGACGCTCGGGAGCAGGTGGAAATGGGGGAGAGCGATCTGGCAAGGCTTCGCCAGCAGGCTAAGGACGAATTGGCCAGGCTGGAGCAGGCGGGACACCAGAATACGCAGACCTATCGGCTCGCGAAGGAGTGGTACGATGTACAACTCAGCGAGGCGGGGATCGCACAGGAGGAAAAAATAAATTATCGGGATGCGATGCAGCATGCGCTGGATGAAACCCAAAAGGCGTTGGATGAAGCGTTGCAGCGGCTGAGCGATTGGTATATCAGTGAATACAACCGCATCAAGGCGTTGTAAATTTCCTTAAAAAGAGCCCATGTTTCTGGCAGATGAAACAAGGAGAAGCCGGTGTCGAATGAGGCGCTGGCTTCTCCTTGTTTGGAGAATACGGTGAAGGTACCGTCGCTTGACAAGGGGAAACACGGTTTATCGGCGTGAACAAGAGCGCTGACAGCGTTGCCCTCGTTGTCGGGAGGGCTGCCGCCTAGCTAATGTAGAGAACGTTACGATCCGGCTTTTGATCGTTAGTAGGCGCCTTAGCCCTTGCCAAGCAAGGAAAATTTCGGCAGAGGCAAAACCAAATTATTTAATACCGCTTGAAAACAGGCGGTTTTTTGTTTATAATAAATAGCAAGTTGCGGTTGCGCGACCCGAGCGCCGGTGCGGAGCGCGTGATCAAGCTGCGCGTCATAAAGAAAGGAATGGATACTACATGAAAAACGACAAGACCTTTTATATCACCACCCCGATTTATTATCCGTCGGGCAAGCTGCATATCGGACATTCCTACACCACGGTCGCGGCGGACGCCATGGCCCGGTATAAACGCATGCGCGGCTACGACACCATGTTTTTGACCGGCACCGACGAGCACGGGCAAAAAATTGAAATTAAGGCGAAGGAGAAGGGGGTTACCCCCAAGCAGTACGTCGACGAAATCGTGGCCGGCATTCTGGATATGTGGAAGCTGCTCAACATTTCTTACGATAAATTCATCCGCACCACTGACGATGAGCACGAGACGGCGGTACAGAAGATTTTTCGTGCGTTGTACGACAAAGGAGATATTTATAAGGGCGAATACGAGGGATGGTATTGCACCCCCTGCGAGGCGTTTTGGACCGAGACGCAGCTCAAAGACGGCAAATGCCCCGACTGCGGCCGAGAGGTGAAAAAGGAAAAGGAAGAGGCGTACTTTTTCCGTCTTTCTCGGTATGCCGATCGGCTGCTGGAATACTATGAGTCTCATCCTGATTTCATCCAGCCGGTGTCCCGCAAGAATGAAATGATTAACAACTTTATCAAGCCCGGCCTGGAGGATTTGTGCGTCTCGCGCACCTCGTTTACCTGGGGCGTGCCGGTTGACTTTGACGAAAAGCATGTGGTCTATGTCTGGGTGGACGCGTTGAGCAATTATATTACCGCGCTGGGATATGGAAGCGGCGACACGACGCTGTATGACAAATACTGGCCGGCCGACGTGCATTTGGTGGGGAAAGAAATCGTGCGTTTCCACACCATCATCTGGCCGGCAATGCTCATGGCCCTCGACCTTCCGCTGCCCAAGCAGGTATTTGGCCACGGTTGGATGCTCATTGATGGTGGGAAAATGTCCAAATCCAAGGGAAATGTGGTCGATCCGGTTGTGCTGTGCGAGCGTTACGGCGTGGACGCTATCCGCTATTTTCTGCTGCGGGAGGTTCCCTTCGGCTCGGACGGCGAGTTTACCAACCGAGCCTTGATTCAGCGTATTAACAGCGATTTGGCAAACGATTTGGGTAACCTGGTGTCGCGTTCGGCCGCCATGGTCGGAAAATATTTTGACGGCCGGCTGCCAGGCCGGATGGAGTCGGGCGAGTTTGACAGCGAGCTGGAGAGCCTGGCCATGGAAACCAAGCAAAAGGTAGAGCAGGGGATGGACGCGCTGCAATATACCGCTGCGCTGACCGATTTGTGGAAGCTCATTTCCCGCACGAACAAATACATTGATGAAACCATGCCTTGGGCGCTAGCCAAGGACGAAACCAAGCGCGACCGTCTGGCCGGCGTGATGTATCATTTATGCGAGACGCTTCGTATTGTGTCGGTGTTGCTTTCTCCCTTCCTTCCCGATACGGCGAAGGCGATTGCAGGTCAGCTCCATTTACCGGCGGAGCTGACTGAGTGGGAATCAGCGGGAGAGTTTGGCATGCTGGCCAAAGATGCAGTGATTGACGCCGGAAAAGCTCTTTTCCCGCGCATTGATGTGGAAAAAGAGCTGCAAACGCTGGAGGAAACCATGACCGCGACCCAAGAGAAGGAACCGGCTGCCCCGGCGCAGGAGCCTGAGGGAGTCGCTTTGATCGCCTTTGACGACTTTGCCAAGGTAGCGCTGACGGTAGCGCGAGTGGAGGACTGTGAACCCATTAAACGTTCCAAAAAGCTGCTCAAGCTTACGTTAAACGATGGGAGCGGGCAGCCGCGTATCGTGGCGTCGGGAATTTCCACTTGGTATGCGCCGGAGGATTTGAAGGGGCGCAACGTCGTTGTGGTGTCCAATCTGACTCCCGCTAAGCTTTGTGGAGTCGAGAGTCAGGGGATGATCCTGGCCGCCGATTGTCCCGAGGATCAGGTTAAGGTGCTCTTTGCCGACGACCTGCCTGTGGGAAGCCGGCTGAGGTAAATGAATGAACGGTATTTTTGATTCCCACGCGCATTATGACAGCGAGGCCTTCGACACGGATCGTCATACCCTGCTCGGTTCTCTGCCCGCGCAGGGCATTGTCGGAATTGTCAATTGTGCCAGCGACTTGGAGTCGGCAAGCGAGAGCATTGCCTTATCCCAAAAATATTCCTACATTTACGCTGCGGTGGGGGTGCATCCTCAGGAGTGCGGCCGGTATGACAGTATCGATTCCTGCTGCGACAAATTAAGGAGTTTGGCGTCGCAGGATAAGGTGGTCGCAATCGGGGAAATCGGGCTGGACTATCACTATGATTGCGCCCCGAGAGAGGTGCAGAGAGAGTGGTTTGAGCGTCAGATCGTGCTGGCCAACGAGCTTTCTCTGCCAGTGATTGTACACGACCGGGAAGCTCACGAAGACACCATGCGGCTGCTTCGTGCTTACCGGCCCAAAGGCGTGGTGCACTGCTTTTCGGGCAGTGTGGAGATGGCGCGCGAGGTATTGTCGCTGGGAATGTATCTAGGGCTTGGCGGCGCGGTGACCTTCAAAAACGCCAAAACCCCGCCGGCGGTCGCGGCAGCCATTCCGCTGGAGCGTTTGCTGCTGGAAACCGACGCGCCTTATATGACCCCGGTGCCCCGGCGGGGCAAACGGTGCGATTCTTCCGACATTCGTTTTACCGCTCAGAAAATTGCCGAACTGCGGGGCTGTACGCTGGACGCAGTGCTACAGGCGGGGGAACACAACGCGAAAGAGCTGTTTGCTTTAGAAAACAGGCGGTAACCGTTCTACCTAAAATAAAAAGTCATGACCACTCTTTTGGGGATGGTCATGACTTTTATTCTTTTATTAATGGAGAATTGAGGGGAAGATTGGCTTCTTTTCTGGACATAATAAACCAGAAAAGAAAGGGGGCGGCGACATGTCATATGTTAATCCCACAATCCGCGAAGCGTTTGAATCCCTCTCGATCGATTTGAAAAATGAGATTTTATCCCGTGAACTTCGATTGGAAACCATGAGTGATTTGATTCGGGTGCTGGAACAGATATCCCGCGGAGAATAAGATACACCTCAACCTTCTGCAGACCGCACGCCCGATTCTCAGCCCATAAGGTGAAAATTGGGCGTGAAACGGTCTGTGAAATAGGCAGATTATAATATGGCCAGGCTTTGTGAGCCTCGGTGCTTCA
>CABQCM010000178.1 GCA_902462665.1 uncultured Oscillospiraceae bacterium
CTGCCGCTGCATCGGTGCGTGCGGACTGGCCCCGGTCATGACCATCAACGACGAGGTTTACGGTCGTCTGACGGTGGACGACGTGGACGATATCCTGGCCAAATACGACCAGAAGTAAGCCATGCAGGAACTTTCACTCAACGTCCTCGACATTGCGCAGAATTCCATCTCAGCCGGCGCATCCTTGGTGACCATCTTGGCCGATGAGGATACGAACAAGGGAATGCTGACCATCGTCATTGCCGATGATGGGCGGGGAATGACCCCCGAGCAGGTGGCACACGTCACCGATCCGTTTTACACAACCCGTACCACCCGCCGGGTGGGGCTGGGGGTTCCGTTTTTTAAAATGGCGAGCGAGATGACCGGCGGCGAATTCTCCATTGAGTCGCGCCCCGGCGAGGGCACCACCGTGCGGGCCGCATTTCACACCGGTCACATCGACTGCATGCCCCTGGGCGATTTGGAGGAAACAATATTTTCTCTCGTCACCCTGAATCCGCAGATCGATTTTCGCTATGTGCGCACGGTCGACGGCAGCCAATCGGTGCTTGACACGAGGGAGTTTCGTGAAATTCTGGGGGATGTTCCCCTCAACCAACCTGAAGTAACCCGGTTTTTGCGGGAGTATTTGAATGAGAATTTTCCCCATGCGGGCCAATAACGCGAAAGGATGAGTAGTATCCATGAAAAGTTTGGAAGAACTCCGGGCTCTGAAAAATAAGATGCAGAATCAAATCGGCATCCGCGACGACGGCGAGGCGGAGATTAAGGTTGTCGTTGGTATGGCCACCTGCGGTATCGCGGCTGGCGCGCGCCCTGTGCTCACTGCCTTTACTGACGAAATTGCCAAGCGCGGCCTCAATCATGTGGCGGTCTCTCAGACCGGTTGCATCGGCATCTGCCAGTACGAGCCGGTGGTTGAGATTTTTGACAAGGGCGAGAAGGTCACCTACGTTAAGATGACCCCCGAAAAGGCCGTGCGCGTGGTCAACGATCACATCGTCAACGGCAACGTGGTGACCGAGTATACCATCGGCGCCAGCGCCAAATAAGCAGAAAGCGGGTCTTTCTGCGGGAACCGGCACAAAACGGATTATCTGGAAAGGAATGGTCATAAACTATGTATCGTTCTCACGTATTGGTATGCGGCGGCACCGGGTGTACCTCCTCGGGTAGCGCCAGCGTGCTCGAGGCGCTCGAGCGCGAAATCAAGGCCAACGGCCTGGAGGAAGAAATCAAGGTCATCCAGACCGGCTGCTTCGGCCTGTGCGCCGTCGGCCCGATCATGATTGTCTATCCCGAGGGCTGCTTCTACTCTCAGGTCAAGGCGGAAAGTATCCCCGAGATCGTCTCCGAGCATCTGCTCAAAGGTCGTCCGGTCAAGCACCTGCTTTATAAGGAGACGGTGCAGGAGGATGTCGTTCAGTCGCTCAACAACACCGATTTCTATAAAAAGCAAAAGCGTGTCGCTCTGCGTAACTGCGGCGTCATCGACCCGGAAAACATCGACGAATATATTGCCTACGACGGCTATGAGGCCCTGGGCAAATGCCTGACGGAGTATACCCCCGAGCAGGTGGTTCAGATTATTAAGGATTCGGGTCTGCGTGGACGCGGCGGCGGCGGCTTCCCCACCGGTCTGAAATGGTCGCTTGCGGCCGGTAATCAGGCGGATCAGAAATATGTCTGCTGCAACGCCGACGAGGGCGACCCGGGCGCGTTCATGGATCGTTCGGTGCTCGAGGGCGACCCCCATTCGGTCATTGAAGCCATGGCCATCGCCGGTTACGCCATCGGCGCCAACCAGGGTTACATTTATATCCGCGCCGAGTATCCCATCGCCGTCAAGCGTTTGGAGATCGCCATTGGCCAGGCCCGCGAATACGGTCTGCTGGGCAAGGACATTCTCTCCACCGGTTTTGATTTTGACATTGAGCTGCGTTTGGGCGCGGGCGCTTTCGTCTGCGGCGAGGAGACCGCTCTGATGACCTCCATCGAGGGTAAGCGCGGCGAGCCGAGGGTTCGGCCTCCATTCCCGGCTCAGAAGGGTCTGTTTGGCAAGCCCACTCTGCTCAACAACGTGGAAACCTATGCCAACATTACCCAAATCATTCTTAACGGGCCCGAGTGGTTTGCCTCGATGGGTACCGAGAAGAGCAAGGGTACCAAGGTTTTTGCCTTGGGCGGCAAAATCAACAACACCGGTCTGGTCGAGATCCCGATGGGTACCACCCTGCGCGAAGTGGTTGAGGAAATCGGCGGCGGTGTGCCCAACGGCAAGAAGTTTAAGGCGGCGCAGACCGGCGGCCCGTCGGGCGGCTGTATCCCGATGGAGCATTTTGATATTCCCATTGACTACGACAACCTCATCGCCATCGGCGCGATGATGGGTTCGGGCGGACTCATCGTTATGGATGAGGATACCTGTATGGTGGATATCGCGAAATTCTTCCTCGAGTTTACGGTGGATGAATCCTGCGGCAACAAGATCACCCGCGGCCAGGGCACGCTGGAGGATTTGGATAAGATGGAGGAGCTGTGCTACTACATCAAGAACAACTCCCTGTGCGGCTTGGGCCAGACGGCGCCCAACCCCGTGCTGAGCACCCTGCGGTATTTCCGCGACGAATATATCGCCCACGTGGAAGAGAAACGCTGTCCCGCCGGCGTCTGCAAGCATTTGCTCTCTTATGAGATTATCGCCGACAAGTGCAAAGGCTGTACCGCTTGCGCTAGAAAATGTCCCAATGACGCGATTTCGGGCGCGGTGAAGCAGCCCCACGTCATTGACAAAGAGAAGTGCATTAAGTGCGGCGTCTGCCTGGAAACCTGTAAATTCGGCGCAGTGGTCAAGAAGTAAGGAGGAGCGGACTTCATGGAAAACGTCACCATTAAAATCAATGGCCGGGAGATTTCCGTGCCCAAGGGTAGCACCGTGCTCGAAGCCGCCCGCTTGGCCGGGATTGAAATCCCGACCCTGTGCTATTTGAAAGATATCAACGAAATCGGCGCTTGCCGTATCTGCGTCGTTGAGGTCAAGGGGGCCCGTAGCTTGGTCGCCTCCTGCGTCTACCCGGTCAACGAGGGGATGGAGGTTATCACCAACAGCCCCAAGGTAATCGAGTCCCGTCGCACTACGCTGGAGCTGATTTTGTCCAACCACGATAAGAAGTGCCTTTCCTGCGTACGCTCGGGCAATTGCGAGCTGCAGGCGCTGTGTAAGGAATACGGCGTAGAGGATGAAAACCGTTTTGCGGGCGAGATGGGGCAGTATGAGATCGACGATACCGCCACCCACATGACCCGCAACAACGCCAAGTGCATTCTGTGCCGCCGTTGTGTCGCCGCCTGCAAAGACGTTCAGTCGGTCTCGGTCATCGGGGCCAACGAGCGCGGCTTTAAGACCAGCATTGGTTCGCCCTTTGAGTGCGGCTTGGGCGAGACCTCCTGCGTCTCCTGCGGCCAGTGCATCACGGTATGCCCGACCGGCGCTTTGAGCGAGCGGGACGACACCGAAAAGGTATTTGACGCTCTTAACGATCCCGACAAGCACGTCGTCGTGCAGACTGCTCCGGCCGTGCGCGTCGGTCTGGGCGAGGAATTTGGCTTCCCCATCGGCTCGATTGTCACCGGCAAGATGGTTTCGGCTCTCAAAATGCTCGGCTTTGACGGTGTGTTTGATACCAACTTCTCGGCCGACCTGACCATTATGGAAGAGGCCACCGAATTTCTGGATCGCTACACCAAAAAGGAGAAGCTGCCCCTCATTACCTCCTGCTCTCCCGGATGGATTAAGTTCTGCGAGTATTATTATCCCGATATGATCGAGCATCTGTCCTCCTGCAAATCGCCGCAGGGAATGTTCGGCTCGGTCGCCAAGACCTATTACGCCGAGAAGATGGGCATCGACCCGAAGGACATCTTCGTGGTGTCCATCATGCCCTGCACGGCCAAGAAGTTCGAGGCCGAGCGTACCGACAGCCCGGCGGTTAAGGGCCTGTTTGACATCGACGTGTCGCTGACTACCCGCGAGCTGGCCCGCATGATCAAAAAGGCCGGTATCCGCTTCGACCGTCTGCCCGACGGCGAGTTTGACGCTCCCTTTGGGCTGGGCAGCGGCGCCGGCACCATCTTTGGCGCGACCGGCGGTGTGATGGAGGCGGCTTTGCGTACGGCGGCCGAGGTGGTCACCAAGCAGCCGCTTGAGAAGCTGGATTTTGAGGATGTGCGCGGCGTCGAGGGCATTAAGGAGGCCACCTACAACCTTGCGGGCAACGAAGTCCGCGTG
>CABQCM010000179.1 GCA_902462665.1 uncultured Oscillospiraceae bacterium
CTCGGAAAGGGGGCCGAGCATAGAGAGCAGCGCGTCGCCCTTGAAAAAGACCACCACAGCGCCTGCAATCAGTATGACCGAGCCTAGAGCACAGTTGAGCATGTACGCTGGGCTTTTCCAGAAACGCCGCAGCTCTTTTTGAAGCAGGGCATTTTTTTGAGAACGAACCTTTAAAGCCTTTTCTTCATACCGCACCCGAAGCGCGCCGCGTTGTGTGGTCGTAATTCTCAAAAAGCTTCGGGAGAGCACTGCATATACCGCACCGAACGCCAGCAAAACAATGATGCCGAAAACAACGAGTGCGACGCCGCTGCCCAGACAGGCAAGCCCCATTTGGTAGAGCGGATACAATGCGACCTTCATGGTTTGCCCCACGGCTTGGCTGTTGGCGACAATCAATTGCAAATAGTGGTTCATCTGAAAATAAAGGTAATAATAGGCGGCCAGCAATGCAAGCGACAAAAGGACGCTAATTAGACTTTTGCTGCGCATGCGGGAGGTGACCAGCGCCACCAGCCACCCAAGAAGACAGGACAACGTCAGCCCCAGAAGGGGAAGCAGACATAAAATCAGCGTGAAGAAAACCGTTCCCGCCACGGTAATTGACGCTGTAGTTTGCCACCAGACCATAGCGGCGGGGAGCAAGACACAGGCTTCAAAGAAAAAGGTCTGCAAGTAGAGCAGAAGCATCCGGCTGAATAAAATTTTGGAGGCCGGTACGGGCATAGCGAGCAAAAACTCGTTGTCCTTTGCCTCAAACAACTGATGCTGGGTCGCAAATACGCTTCCGATCACGCCGAACGCCGTGGCCATCGTGCCGGCAAGAGCGAAATACAGCCAGCCCAATCCAGCGTCGGCCAGAGGGGGACACAGCGTGCTCATCATAAAATAAAACAAAAAGATCAAAACTAAAACGGCGTACAGCATCAACAGCCCGTATGCAACCACGCCGGCTTTGGAGCGCCGCTTGCCGTTTTTGCCTCCCCGATAGAGAAAGGAGAGCATTTCCATCGCCTGCTTTTTTACCAGTGCTTTGAGCATGACGAAACCATTCCCTTCACAAATAATGTTGTCCTATTCGGTTTTGTCCTCCAGCTCCAGAAATACCGATTCCAGCGAAGCGTCCCCGCGCACCTCATCCATTGTACCCGAGCGGACAAGACGGCCATTCTGGATAATGGCTACCTTATCGCACAGCTTTTCGGCTACCTCCAGTACATGGGTGGAAAAAAAGATGGCGCCGCCGCGCTGGCAGATATCGCGCATGAGCGTTTTAAGCAGGTGAGAGGCGCTGGGATCGAGTCCTACGAAAGGCTCGTCCAAAATCATCAGCCGGGGCTCGTGAATCAGGGCGGATATGATAGCCAGTTTTTGCTTCATGCCGTGAGAGTAGGCGCTGACCGGCTGCGCCAAATCGTTGGTCAGCTCAAACATTTGCGAAAACTGACGAATGCGATCCTGACGCTCCTGTTGGCCCACGCTGAAAATGTCCGCGACAAAATTCAGATATTGAATTCCCGTCATATAGTCGTACAAATCCGGATTATCCGGGATGTAAGCCAGCTTGGCCTTGCAAGCGAGAGGATCCCGGCGCATGGAAATACCATCTACAAAAATTTCGCCGCTATCCTGCTGTAAAATTCCGCAGCAAGCCTTAATGGTCGTGGTCTTCCCAGCGCCGTTATGCCCGATGAAACCGTAAATTTCTCCCCCTCGAATATGAAGGGATAGGTCGTCTACCGCCTTTTTTTTGCCGTATATCTTGGTCAAATGTTCGATTTTCAGCATGGTATGCCTCCTGAGTGCAAAACGTTGATTCTTGAATATCGTTCAATTGATGATAGCACATCCGGATGTAAAAATCAACCGGTCATAAAGAAGTTAAGGGCAAGACAGACCGTTTCGGTTTGTCTTGCCCTTTTTACACGCTATCCCCCTGGGGCAGAGTGATAAACGGGAATTTTAAAGTCTGAACTGTAGCCCAAAATAGGACAGTTTTATACTTTCTTCCGTGTCAAGAAGATTCCAACAATTGCCCCTATAAAGATAATCGGTGCGAATCTAACAAATAGATATTCAAATGCGTGAAAAGCTGCTCCAAAAACGGCAGTTTCAGGGTCATTATAATTCCAACCTAAGTAGGGACTATTTAATACAATTAAGACCACAAAAACTGTTACTATGACCACACACAACAAGATAAGTAGCCAATGAAGTATTTTTCTCCTCGTGGTTTTCCTTTGTGCGAGTTGTAAGTTTATCACCTCCAGTTTTTCGGAAATCGCTTTTAAGTCATCAACTTTCGACTCAACAACAGCTTCCCCAAGCAAAGTGCTTACGGGTGTTTCAAGTACTTCCGATATGGAGATTAACATATCAGAATCAGGAACCGACAATCCATTCTCCCACTTAGAGACTGTTTGTCGCACCACATTCAGCTTGATGGCAAGTTCTTCTTGCGAAAGTCCTTTTGATTTTCTGATTGCTTTTATGTTTTCGTTTAACATTAGGGATAACCTCCTTTTTTCAGTCATTATTATATGAGGAACTGTCCGTTGCTACAAGCAACGCATATTAACATTCAAGATTTATAGTCGTGGTAGGCTGTTAGATATATTAGCGAGGAAGAACGAAGGCTCGTAAAATTGTTCTATATATCTTTTATTTGTCCAACAAAAAGACAAATTCCAGTTTGTCGGTCAATTTATTATAAAGCAACACCCGCTGAAAAAACAACTGCTTCTCAGTGGGCATTCGCTTGCTTATGGAGTGTCTCCCAAGGTCAGGCGGGTGCTTTTTAGAATCTATCTGGCACGCCAAAAATAATGAATCGTTTTTTGCTTTCCTTTGCGCTGTATATCATTGACGCACCAGAGGATGTTACGGTATAATGTATCCAAACTAGCGTTTGTACACGAGACGAAACATTCGAAACGATGTGGATATTACGTGAAGAATCATACATAGGAGAGTTGACATGATTGTATTGGGTGCGGAAAGCATCAGTAAGCATTTTGGGGAACGAACCCTGTTCGAAAATATTACGTTTTCCATTCAGGAAAAGGACGCCATTGGTCTGGTCGGCGCTAATGGCGTAGGCAAAACCACCCTGTTTCGTATGATCACCGGGCAGGAAAGCGTGGATGGCGGCGTGTTGTCCAAATCTAGGCAATGCCGTATTGGCTGGATGGAGCAGCACGTCTGCACACACGAGGGACGCACCGCTTTGGAGCATGCGCTGTCTCAGTTTTCGCATTTGCTTGCCATGGAGGAGGAGCTTGAGCGAATCAACCGCGAGCTGGAAGCAGGGCAGGCTGACAATGCGCTGCTCAACCGGCAGCACGATGTGATGGAACGCTACGAGCGGGAGGGGGGACTGACCTTTCGTGCGCGTACTCGCAGCGCGCTGTTGGGGCTGGGGATGACCGAGGAGGAGTTGTCTCTTCCTATGACGGCGCTCAGCGGGGGGCAGCGTTCGAAAGTGAGTCTGGCGCGGCTGCTGGTATCCGACGCCAATTTACTGCTCTTGGACGAGCCGACCAACCATCTGGATATGAGCTCGGTGGAATGGCTGGAAGGATATCTGCGTACTTACCAAAACGCTTTTATTGTGATCTCACACGATCGGTATTTTCTGGATCATGTGACCAACACAACTTATGAGCTGGAACACGGCCGCCTTCAGGTGTGCAAAGGCAATTACTCGGCCTATCTGGAGCAAAAAGCGAAGGACAGGGAGATTGCCGCCCGACATTACGAACAAACCCGCCGGGAGATTGCTCGGCTTGAGGGGATCGTGGCGCAGCAGCGCCAATGGAACCGGGAACGCAACATTCGTACCGCCGAGAGTAAGCTGAAGGTTATTGCCAAGCTGGAACAAGGCTTGGTCAAGCCGGAAGAGGAGCTCAAAGGCATTCACTTTTCCTTTTCGGTGCAATATACTGGGGCCAATGAGGTACTTTCCGCTCACGAGTTGGGCATGGCGTATGGGCAAAAGCGGCTATTTGAGCATAGCGAGCTTTCCCTGTTCCGGCGGGAACGGGTCTTTTTGCTCGGGCCAAACGGCTGTGGAAAGACTACCCTGCTGCGTCTGCTGACCGGTCATGCCGCAGGGGAGGGCGAGGTGCGTCTGGGCAGCGGCGTTACGTTGGGGTATTTTGACCAGACCCAGTCCAATCTGCATATGGAAAAGACCGTTTTATCCGAGGTGTGGGATGATTTTCCCTCCATGAGCCAGAGCGAGGTGCGCGGCGCGCTGGCGGCCTTCCT
>CABQCM010000180.1 GCA_902462665.1 uncultured Oscillospiraceae bacterium
AACCGAGCATGGGGCTCAGAGTCAATCCAAACGCCGGAAAGAGAGCGCCCGCCGCAACCGGAATCCCCAGAACATTGTAAAAAAAGGCCCAGAACAGGTTGCCGTGGATATTGCGCACTACCGCCCTGCTCAGCTCAATGGCTTTTGCCACATCGGCCAGGGAATCCTTCATCAGAACCACGTCAGCCGATTCGATGGCGATATCGGTGCCTGCGCCAATGGCCACGCCAATATCCGCGCGCGCCAGCGCAGGGGCGTCGTTGATGCCGTCGCCCACCATAGCCACGCGATGGCCCTGCTCCTGCAAGGAGCGCACCGCCGCTTCTTTCTGGCCGGGAAGAAGCTCGGCAATGACCTGTTCAATCCCCAGCTCGGCGCAAATTGCCTGAGCGGTAGCGGGATGGTCTCCGGTGAGCACCACGACCTCCAACCCCAGCTCGGTAAATCTGCGAATTGCATCGCGGCTGGAGGGACGGATGGTATCGGCCACCGCGATGATACCTGCCAAAACGCCGTCGCGGACAAAAAACAAAGGCGTTTTTCCCTGACGGGATAGTCCGGAGGCCTGCTGTAGCGCAGCTTGTGTCGTATCGTCGTCCAACGTCAAACCATTTTCCTGGATCCATGCCGAATTCCCCGCCAGATAGGCGTGACCGCGCACGACAGCGCGCACACCGCGCCCCGTCTGCATCATGAAGCCGTCCGCCTGGGGAATGCTCAAGCCGTCCTGCCGGGCCCGCGCCACCACCGCCTGCGCCAGCGGATGCTCGCTTCCCGCCTCGGCTGCAGCCGCCTCCTCCAACAGTTCCTGTCGCGTAAGAGCGGGATGGAGGACAATAATGTCGGTCACCGACGGCTTTCCACTGGTAATGGTCCCGGTTTTATCCAAAACCACCGTGTCCACCGCATGGAGATTTTCCAGACTCTCCGCGGATTTGACCAAAATCCCCATTTCAGCCGCCTTGCCGGTTCCCACCAGAATCGCTACCGGTGTGGCCAGTCCCAACGCGCAAGGGCAGGAAATGACCAATACGGCGATGGCGTTGGACAAGGCAAACTCCAGACCATGCCCCGCAAACAGCCAAACGGCGGCCGTTATCAGCGCAATACCAATAACCACAGGGACAAAAATACCGCTGACCCGGTCGGCCAAACGGGCAATCGGCGCTTTGGAATTCCCCGCTTCGTCCACCAGACGAATGATTTGCGAAAGGGTGGTGTTTTCTCCCACGCGGGAAGCCTTGCAGCGAAAAACACCATTTTGGTTGATGGTGGCCGAAAGCACCGAATCCCCCGCGGCCTTTTCCACCGGCAGACTCTCCCCAGTGATAGCCGACTCATCGACATAACCGCTTCCCTCGGTGACAACGCCATCTACCGGGATGCGTTCGCCTGGGCGAATGACCAGAATATCGCCCTCCACCACCTGGTCGGCCGCAATGGTCCGTTCTTCTCCCTCGCGGATGACCACTGCGGTTTTGGGGGCGAGATCCACCAGCTTGTCCAATGCGCCGGAGGTCTTTGCTTTGGACCTTGCCTCCAAATATTTGCCCACTGTAACCAGCGTCACAATCATGGCAGAGGATTCAAAATACAGCGCATGGGCCGCTTCGTGCACCAAAGCCATGTCTCCATGCCCCAAACCATAAGCCATGCGCAGCAAGGCAAAAATCCCATAAATCAGCGAAGCCCCCGAGCCAATGGCCACCAGGGTATCCATATTGGGTGCCCGATGCCATAAGGAACGAAATCCATTCTGAAAAAAATGTCGGTTGACCACCAGAATGGGAATGGTAATCAGCAACTGAATCAGACTGGAAATCATGGCGTTCTCCATCCCCGACAGAATGCCGGGCATGGGCAGGGAGATCATCGGCCCCATGGCAATGTACATCAGCGGAACGAGAAGAATCAGAGAAACAATCAACCGACGTTTTAATTCCCGCTGATGGCTGGCGGCTTCGTTTTGCCGCGCTTCCCACTCGCTGCGGAATCCCCCTTTGGAGGAAGCAGGCACCTCCGCCGGCGCGGCCTGATAGCCAATCTGGCGTACAGCTTCGCAGATGCGGTCGTCGTCCAAGCGGGTCTCATCGTACGTTACGGTCATCTGGTTAGCCAACAGGCTAACGTTGACCTCCTGCGCTCCCTCCAGCTTTTGCACACATCGCGTCACATTGGCCTGACAAGCGGCGCAGGTCATCCCCGTCACATGATATTTTTCTGTTTTCATTCGACGTTTCCCCCTTTCTACTTGAGCTTTTGAATTAGCTCCATCGCCTCATCGAGAATTTGCAAATTTCCTTTTTTTATTTCTTCCACTACACAGGTTTCCAGATGATCGCGCAAAACTAGATAGCCGAAGGACTGCAGCGCGCTTTCCACAGCGGCAACCTGGATGAGAATATCGCCGCAATACCGGTTATCCTCTAACATTTTGCTGATGCCATTGAGCTGCCCCGCCATTCGTTTGAGCCGGTTTTGCAGCAGCCGAAGCTGCTGCTGCTCCCTCGGCTGGTTTTTATGGCGGCAGCATGCCGATGTTTGGCTGGAATCCCAAACAGTCTCTTGCTCCTTCGTCATGCCAAGGTTCCCCTTTCTATTTTAATTGGAATTGGTTTCGTCCAAGGTAATAATACAATTCTTTTTATACCCTCCCCCGGTATTATATAGTATAATACCACCCTCGGGTATTTTCAAGGGTAATTTATTTTAACATACCATATGGTGCTCAATATTTCCCGCCTGTGCATGTTGTAATGATTGGCTCTATGCAATATCATGAGCAAATCATCCAGAAAAGAGGCGACGAACATGAACAGCCGGTTTCTTCATGAGGTTACGGAGTTTCCTCATACTGACCCACTCGAATACTCGCTGATGCTCCAAATCAAACAAGGGGTATACTCATTGAATCGTACGGTTGCTTTGCTGGTGCTTGACGAAAGTTACCGTAATTTTTTCAGTCGTATCCAGGGATATGACGAGTCTAATTGTCTGATTGAAATTCATCATACCGATAGTTTTGAGCGCTTAATCCATAGCCCTTTCCCCATCGTTGAGGTTGAAAAAAGCGATACCGCAGAATCAATTCAACAGAAATGTGAAAACGGCCGTCATCTGCATTCGGTTCCGACAGACTGCGGACAAAAGAAATATCGCTGCGTGCTGGTTGTGACCGATGCGCAGACGATACAAAAAAACTATGTCATCGTTGAAACCATTTACTCCTTTCTGCGCAAACATTTTTATTTTATTGGAACAAAAACCTTCGGAATAAACAGCTATATCACTTTTTCAGATCGAAAGGAACGCGTCCACTGTCGCAACAATACCCAGCAGTATTTAATTTGTGGAGGCCTTGGTGATGCTCTAATTAGTGTACCTGGTCTCTTTTATCTTCAGTATCATGACGATGCTCAAAATTTTGTGTCATATTATAGTTCACAGAAAACTGTCGAAGCAGCTGCTTTTTTCACATTGAGAACTAACGCACGACATCGTGCAATCCCCGGAATGGAACAATTTTTCAAAAGACTTCAGCATATTCATTTGGAACAATTTGAGCAGTTTCATTTTCACTGGATTTCTCCTTTGAAGGATTTGAAGCAATCCGCTTTCGAGATAACCAATAAACAATATGCTATTTCAACCGACTCCCATACGATTTTTCAATTTTTTCGACAGAATTTTGTCCTCCCCACATCGCATGTGTTAACGGATTTCAAAAAGAAGTTTCGGTATGTGATTGGTTTTCAACGCTGCTCTGCAACCCAACCAAAGGGCATTACATGCAAAGAACTTCCACCCGATGTGGCCCAGGAATTTCTGTACTTATGCCGTAAGAATCAGGTCGGCGTTGTTAATCTCGAACCGTTTGATTCATATAAAGAGCAATATGATCTGGATGTCAGCGCGATGGAGGTGCCGCAGATTCTTCCTCTAATGACCGAATTGGATCTTTTTGTGGGTATCGACAGCTGCTTTGGTCATGCGGCTGCGCTGCTGGACGTACCCAGCGTTACTGCTTTTGTGACGACACATGCACTGTATCAATACGCCGAAAAATATTTTATGCCCATTTCTAGAAATTACTCGCTCTTTCCGGTCGATTATATTACGATAAAAGGTAAAAAATTATTTCAAGTGGTATGGGATATTTTAACCGGCCGGCGTCAGCTCTGTCGAGACTTTACTCCGCAAGACGAACGCCAGGAATTCCTTCACTATGAATTTTTGGATTAAGCGGAATTTA
>CABQCM010000181.1 GCA_902462665.1 uncultured Oscillospiraceae bacterium
CCTGCCACTCGGTGTTATTAAATTCTTGCGAGGCAATCAATTCCTGGGTGCTCTGATCCTTCACAAACAGCCGGACGGTATCCCCGGAGGATTGCACCCGGGCCTGGACGTTATAAGAGCGATCATCCAGGAATTGTATCCCTTGATAGAGGGCGGAATCGGCCTTGTCCAGATTGTCGATATAGCCGTAATATTTCCCTTCCTGTCCGGCAGCGTCCTCTCTGGCGCCGGCCGAGCCTCCCGCGCGGGACACCCAATATAAATCGCCCAGCGACTCGAAATCGCCGTTTTTCATGGTGCGCATGCAGTCATAGCCGTGCAGGTCACTGATGGGAAGGGTATAGAAATTGTCCTGAATGGTGCCGATCTCGTTGTTCTCAAAGCGGATGTTCTTCATAGCGTTGGAGGAACCGTTGGATTCGTAGATGTGTGTTTCCAGATTCCAGTTTCCAGTCCAGGCGCCCATCGTTTGAAAGGAATTGTCGTGGACATAAATGTTGCTGACTTCAGCCTGCCGCGGATCCGGAGCCTGAGAACCCCACATAATAAAGCCGAAGGCTTTGGTTGCGTCCCAAGTTACCTCACAATGATTGTGGTCAATCTCAATGTTTTTGGAAGGCTGCAGCGATGCGGAATCGAACCAGATGGAAGCGCGGGGATCGCCATAGGTGCAACATATATAAATACCGTCGTCGCTGGTGGTCAGGTTACACTCGGTAACACGGATATTTTGGCAGTTGGTCAATGCGATGCCGTCGCACGCCGAGTCGGTGGCGTCTTTGATGGTAAGACCTTTATAAAGCCCATTGGAGCAATGAAACGCCGTCGTCGCATAAGCGTTATACTGCTGAATCGTAAAGCCGGAGAGTTCAAAGCCGTCCACCTTATTGAGACCGATGGCAAGCATATGGATGGTATCCTCGCAGCCGGTTCCACCGCCATTTGCTCTGCCGCGGGATAATTCGATGGTGCCGTTGCCGGTAATGGTGATGTTTTTGGTGCCTTCCCCGGCGTAAAGGAAGGGATAGTTGTAGTAGGAACCAACGTCCCATTCTCGCTCCGGATAGATCACATGACCATAAACAACCTCAAACGGCTCATAGGTTCCATCGGGAAGGGACTTCACAAACGCTTTGTCGTCTTTAGTTTGTTTGAGCTTCGCGCCGTCTTCAAAGTAAAGCACAACATTGCTTCTCATATAAAGATTGGCGGTAAGAAAGGTTTTGCCGGCGGTGAGGGCGACGGTGCCGCCGCCGGCGGCCGAGGTATCGTCGATGGCGGCCTGAATGGCGGCGCGGTCGTTGGTTTTACCGTCGCCTTTGGCGTTGTAGGGACGGTCGGTGACTCGTATCATATTCTCTAAATCAACCTCCATTTGTGGACCGGGATTTGGCTCGAGTGTGTCATCGGGCTTGGAGTCGGCCGTTTCTGCGGGGAATCGCTCGATGAGCTTTACCGAATACTGAAGAATATACAGCGCGTCGGAGGCATCCACTGTACCGTTTCCGTCCACATCGGCGGCCAGAAAGCTGTCATCCTTCAGGGTAATGAGACGGACGCTGTGCTGTAGGGCTAGTAAGGCATCGGCGGAGTCGATATTGTCGTCGGCGTTTACCTTGCCAAGGACGTATTCCGGCTTGGCAAGCTCAGCCTCAATTTCGGCAATTTTTTTCTCGGCAGCCTGAATGTTCCCATAATTGCTCACGCTTGACAGAATCTCTTCACCGTAAGCGTCGACCAGATCTTGAACCATTCGCTTGGCAAGAATGAGCTGTTTTTTCACCGACTTGTAGTTGGTCTCGTTGATACTGTCGGGCTCACCGATGGCGGCGACGGCATCAATCGCTTCCTGGATAGCAGTCTGCGGCTTTGAGGCTGCGATGCGGTCATACTCCGCGCGAGCGGCCGTCATGCTTTCCACGCCGGTAATCATGGCGTCGGCCTTTTCCTGGCCGTATTTGGAGACAAATCCGGCGTAAGCTGCTTCCGCCTTTTCAATGAGGAGGCCGGCGGTCGCGTAGTTTTCTTCGGTTACCGTGCCGATGGCGGCAATGGCCTCGTTTACCGCGGCGGCGTCCTGTTCCTCACGAGTCAGCACCCGCTGGATGGCGACGTCCGAAATCAGCAAGTCATAGAGGCCGTAGTGCGTGATATCCAGCCCAACCGTGCCGTCGGCAGTGAGGGTAAATGGAATGGTAATGGTGTCGTAGGCGGTGCAGCTTGCGATATTGAGTCTAGTCAGCAGATCCTTTTTGGTATAATCCACAGTGATGGGAGCGCCGGCTCCGTTCAAGGTTGCGCTGAACAGCTTATCGCTGAGTGCGCTGACCTGATCTTCCTTGTTCGGATCAAACGGGGTGGTGTCCTGGCTGCGATTGGAAAAAGTAATGGTAGCGTTGTAATTCCCCGCCGCCAGATTGCCTCCCAGACCGTCGAAAATCCGATTGCTGTAGCCGTCAGGATTTTCGGCTTTGTTTGCCTTAACCGCGATGGGCTTGGCGGATTCGGGAGCTTCGACCGCACTGATGAGATGCCCGTTTTCGTGAGCGCTGTTAAAAATGCGGCCGCCGTCGCATTCATAATAGACGTCGCCGTTGATCCGAATGGCGAGGTAATAGAGGTTGGTAGTCACAGCATTGAAGCCGCGCACACGTATCTGCCAGTACCCCTGCTGGGTTTGATCGTACACTTTCTGGTCAAAATCATCGGGCACAGTCCAAGTGAGAGAAAGCTCTTTGTAGTAATAGTCGTAATCGGTCGAATACTTCTCTTCCGCCTCCGCGTAGGCTGAGGGGGTGATATTCTCAATGAATTGGCTGTAGCCATTGACCATATCAAGCTGAAGGAAAAGATCGGAAGGCTGTTCGTCGGGAGCATAGGCATGAACGACAAAGGTGATTTCGTCCCCGCTCACAGCGATGGGCGACCCATCGGGGGCAAAAATGTTCATATTCAGCCCATACAGCATATACCAGCCGCCTCCGCCGGGAGCCAGGCTCATGCCGACGACTTCGGGGGTGGAAAGAGAGACTTTGTCGCTGGCGACTGCGAGCTCTTCGGGCCCCCAGTGCAGCGGCTGTGTGGAAGCATCCGCCACCGCGCTGGCAACAAAGAGGCTCAATAGTAACAGTACCGACAACAAGACGGGCAGAATACGTTTTGCGAAAATTTTTCTCATACGGATTCTCCTTTAAAATCAGGTTATCTATCATCATCATCTTGTTGGTACCGTACAAGATGCAATTCATTATGCCGATAGAAGAACAATGCCTGTCACGCCGCTAATGATGGAACACAGCTTAAACACAGTCGTCCGTTCGTGAAAAAAAGCAAAGGAGGCCGCGGCGGTAACGACACAAAGACCGCCGTTGACCACGGGATATAGCACGCCGGCCGCAACGCGCACACAGAGAATTTGAAGCAGGCAATTGCCCAGAAAACTCCCGGTCCCCGCGGTCAGCACAAGCAGCCACCAAAGTGGGCGGCGAGAACCTGTATGGGCTGGTAATTCCGGATTCTTTTGTTTGCGGATAAAATAGATGCTATAAAAAAGCAGCGCCGCGACCAGATAGCCGATGCAGGGGAAGACAAACAAATTCCCCTGCGGCTCGGTATGCTGTCGGTATTTTTGTAAAATGGCCGTCGTTCCGTTGCACAGAAAGGCGACGGTGACAAAAATAAACCATTTTTTATCAAAATGGTCGCCGGCTTTGCCCGCGCTGGCGGCCGACAGCACGAAGGTGCAGAGAATGAAGACGATGCCGGCCAGCATACTGCCGGTAACCTGCTCGTTCCAAAAAAGTACCGACCACAAAATGGGTAACAGCATGCTGGCGTTGACCAGCACGGAGGTTAGCGACATCGGGCCGGTCACGTAGCAGCGGGCGCTGCATGTCACGGCCAGAAAAAAGCAGCATCCAAACGATACGGCCGACACAACCGTCAGCAGCGAGGGAAGCCCCCGCACGCCGGTGGCATACAGCAGCGAGGCCAGCAGGCAGTAGGAACCTTGAAACAACAGCATCGGGTGAGCGGATGAAGTGATTTTGGTTTGATATAGCCGCACCGACACAGCGTTGATGGCAAAGCTCAGGGGACACAGCAGCAGAAGGGCCAGAATACCGATGCTCATTCGCAATCCCATCCCGCATAGGGAGTGTCGGCCTCTTTGCCCTCTTCCCAAAGCTTTTTGGTGTAGGCGTATACCTCATCGGGAATGGCGGGAACCGGG
>CABQCM010000182.1 GCA_902462665.1 uncultured Oscillospiraceae bacterium
ATTTGCTGTCGAAACGTATTGGGCGTCATACCGCTCATGGATTTAAAAAATTTACAAAAGTTTTGTGAGGAAGACAATCCGATACGCTCTGCAATTTGCTCTCCATCCAGTTCCGTAAAACGAAGATAATATGACGCTTCTTCAAAACGCCGTTTTCTCAAATACTCATAAAAGGTCATATTCAAAAATTCTTTAAATAGGTTTTCAATTTGATTTTTGTTGATACGAAACTTTTCATACAGCAGATCCAGGGTCTGCTTTTCTTCTAAATGATTGTTGACATAGGAAAGCAGGCATTTAAATTCGTTGGATATATCCATGCTGACACAAATGTCATAGGGCTCATTAATAAAGTAATTGTGATAAATGCGTTCTAAAATATTGATGATGTCGATAAAGTAGGATCTTGCCCGGCAAGACCAATACCAATCGCTTTGTTCTTTCAGATTGCGGCTTAACTGATCAAATAAAATTTTTACCTTTTCTAAGGTGTCTTGACTCAATCGAATGCAAATTTTTTCAATGTCGTCGGTTAGAAAGGGGGACAGCTGAAAAAATGCGTGCTGCTGGCAGAGATGTTCATATTGCTTGCTTCGGAGCGTAGGAATGTCCATATAGACATTGAGAAAACGGGGATCAAACCGAATCATACGGACATCATAGCTGTTGTTCGATATGATGTCCACTTTCTTTTGTTCGTCTAGGCACAATATTGCAGGCGCTTGAATGTGACAATTTGTATTTTGAATTTTAGCAGTCATGCTTCCCTGCTCCAAAATGACAATACTAAAGCAATTTTCAGATAAATATTTTTCATCCAGTCTGCCAAAATAGTGTGTTTCAATTAACACAGTTCGAGAAACATCCAAACGGTCAATGGTTCCCACAAACATTTTTGTGTCCTCCAAATTGTTTTATGCCTATAAAGCACTAACTCATTATAAGAGTTATATCCTTCTTTGCAAATGCATTTACACAAATCCGAATCAATTGGACACACATCATAGACAATCGGAAACATTTTCACTTAAATATGTAATTTTATGTCGTTATTATTGTGCTTTGTTGTAGAAATATGTATATGATGAACAAATAGAAACAATTTGATTTGTTATCTTTGGTTTGCGTAAATTTCAGTTTACATTGAGTTTACATTGAAATTATAAATTGTAATACATTTTAAAAATATGTTGCGGATACATATCGGATTCGTCTGGCTAAAGATTATTAATTTCTTGTATTGAGGTGAACCCCGGCCCCCTTCGGGCAATGAGATGGCTACTGCATAAATCATCTGCTTTGCGCAAATTAACGCTCCAATTTCAAAAAGGTTTGCCTTTTTTCAGACGGTGCGTTATAATGACCGTGCAAATTGATTTGTTTGTCAGGGGGAGCTTTTATGCCACCAATTGACAGTGAAACTTACCCGCAGAAGGTGGAAGTATCCGCCGCGGGAGCGAAAACCATTGCTCCAATCGGAAGGCCTGCTCCATCGCGCTATAAGTATGGCGATGGTAGCATTTTTTACCGCGCTGGGCAGGTAGTAAAGGCTCAACAAACGGGCAGGGGTGTTCTGCTTACCTGTGCGGTCAATGCCGCAAGCAACAACTACGTGTATACCCATGAGACCGCCTTGTTCCAGCCAAGCGGCGCCGATGCGGGGGGCAAAACTCTTACCGTAGAAATTGAGCTGTGGGCAGAGGACATTTTCCGCGTGCGCTTTGGCTTTGACGGCCGTTGGGTGGACCGTGCGTCAGGCCTTCCCCCGGAGTGCCGCATGCTGGCGGCCGAACCGGATTGCGTCTCGTTTGAGTATGAGGAAGATGAGGGATGCATCGCCCTGAAAACGGCCCAAATGACGGTGAGAATCGACAAAACCCCGTTGTGCATCTATGGGGTGGATGCAAACGGAAAAGAGTTTTTCAGCCAATACCGCAACGCCATGATCACCAATGATGTGTTTGATGTTTCTTTGGCCGGAGCGCTGGGGGAGGAGGCGGCCTTTGAGGCTGTTACCCTGGCGGAGGATGAGGAAATTTACGGCTTGGGCGAGCGGTTTGACGGCGTGGCGCGCAAGGGCCGCGCAGTGGATTTTTACAATAAGGATGCCGTTGGCACCACTAGCCCGCGCAGCTATGTCAACGTGCCTTTTTACCTTTCTACCCGCGGGTACGGGCTCTTTTTAAACTCCTCTGCCGCCACCGAGTGGGAAATAGGCACCGCCGACTCGGCCGCTTTGCAGTTTGCCGTGATGGACGGACAGATGGACTACTTTGTGATTTCTGGCGGTACCCCGGCGGATATTTTACGGGGCTACTGCACCCTTACCGGTTTTTCAAGACTTCCTCCGCTGTGGAGCTTTGGCCTGTGGATGAGCCGTAACAGTTACGTCACCTGGGAGGTAGCCGAGGAGGTCGGCCGAGAGATGCGCGCCCACGACATCCCCTGCGATGTTTTACACCTGGACACCGCCTGGTTTACCGAGGACTGGAACTGCGACCTGCGTTTTTCCAAGGAGCGCTTCCCCGACCCGGCCGGGCATTTGGCCGCACTCAAAAAGCAGGGATTTCATGTATCCCTGTGGCAGTACAATTTTATTCCGCCCAAAGAGAATAATGTTAATTATAAAGAGGCCAGCGAGCGCGGTTACCTTGCCAAAAACAGTAAGGGCGGGGTTTACCGCCTGCCCGAGACCTGCCGTGGAAGCTGGGTGGACGACGCGGTGATCGACTTTTCCAACCCCGAGGCACGGGAGTGGTATGCCCGGCAGATTAAGGAGCTTATGTGCATGGGGGCTGGAGCCATGAAAACCGACTTTGGCGAGGGCATACCGGAGGACGCCTATTACCACGCCATGGAAGGCCGCTTTTACCACAACCTTTACCCGCTCAGCTATAATTACACTGTCTGGAAGGCTACCAAAGAGGCCACGGGGGAGGATATCGTCTGGGCCCGTAGCGGTACGGCCGGCAGCCAGCGCTACCCCCTTCACTGGGGCGGCGATAGCCAGTGCACCTTTGCTGGGCTTGCCGGAACCCTGCGCGCGGCGCTGTCCATTGGTATTTCGGGTATTCCCTTTTTCTCGCACGACATCGGCGGCTTCATCGGCCTGCCCACACCGGAGCTCTATGTGCGCTGGGCGCAGTTTGGACTTTTTTCCTCTCACTCCCGCTGCCATGGTGCGGGCAACGAAACCTACCGCGAGCCGTGGAAGTTTGGACCCGAGGCAGAGCAAATCTTCCGTAAATACTGCAAATTGCGTTACTCCTTAATGCCTTATATTATGGAACAGGCCGAAAAATGCGTGCAGACGGGCCTGCCCATGGTGCGCGCCCTTTACCTTGCCTATCCGCAGGACCGCAATGTGCGGTATATCGAAGACCAGTATCTGTTTGGAGACGATATGCTCATTGCCCCGGTGTTAAAGCCACTGAGTGAGACCAGCGTGAGGCAAGTTTACCTTCCGTCAGGGGAATGGGTCGATTACTGGACGAAGGAAAGTATTGTTTCTCGCGGACAGTGGGTAGAGCGTGAGGTAACTCTTAACGTTATGCCCATTTATGTGCGCAAAGGGGCTGTGCTGCGCTACTGCGAGACCCAGCAGAGCCTGTGCAGCGGTATGGGCGAGGTGACAAAAACCGAACAGTATTAGGGCATGGGAGCTGGCCTCTTCATTTGCGCGGCCGAAGTGCCATTGGTTTCCCCCTGTTTTTCCGGCGTCCGTGCTTTTTGTATTTTCAGGCCAAGGCGAATCACCGGCCAGTTCTTTGGGCAGTCAAATTGCAATTTGTTTCTTGCTGTCAGTCAAATGGCTCCCTCCTTTGTTGTCAAAATGCTTTAAATCCATGATAGCAGTTTACTGATGTATAATATAAAACTGAGGTGGAGTTATATGGGAAAGCGAGCCGCTCGGATTGCAATCATCATTCCGCTTAGTATTGCGATTTTAATTTTTGGCTCCGACGCGCTTATGGGCAAAATTTTTTATAACCCATTGGAAAACAGACAAACCTGCGCGGGCGTCTTTAACAATACTGTAGCGGCTCTGATTCCAAGCGCTTCGCTTCACGGTATTGCCACCTATGGCTTTAGATCCTATCTTCATTACTCGCATTATAAACAATCGTTTTCCGTCAATGAAATTTCGAGCCAGCGGGATATTAACCATAATTATCTCATCGACGGCACCTTCGAGTACCGGTTTGGCAAAATGACGCCGAACTATGAAGT
>CABQCM010000183.1 GCA_902462665.1 uncultured Oscillospiraceae bacterium
TTTTCCACCTGTTTGAACATTACGTCACCACCCACCCCGCGTTCACCATCCACTTCTTCCCCCGCATCGGCTATCTGTGGTTGTTGTACGACGGCGCGGAAAATGGCTATGTGGACAATCGAGTATTTCATACCGCCGACGAAATGCTCCACGCCATTATCGGCGACGTCGTTAAGGACGTCTCGTCCTTGAACACCCCCGAACATATCGACAACCAGCTGTCCGAACACGAAAAAAATCAAATCCGCCATCTGCTGGAGGAAATCACGCGAGACTCCGCAGCAAGATAAAGACCAATGCTTCGCCCTGCTCGAGCTTGAAATGGAGGATCCCCCTTAATCTTCCGCCTGCAACCATCCGAGAAAAGTGAAAAGTATTCACTCAGGTGACGCCGCTATGCCATACCATTCTCAAGCATCCCCCGATCGCTTGCGGGGAGCATACAACATCGTCTGCTGGGCCGAGGAACGGGGCATGACCATGCGCGAGCTGGCCGACTGCACCGGGGTTCCCTACTCCTATCTGCCCCGGTCGAAACGGGACGCGCTGTGCGATCGGATTACCTTTCGCCACCTGGACGACATCTGCCGCTTCTTCGGCAAGCAGATGTTTGAAATTTTTTCTTAACCCCCAAAACAACAACGCCCCGGACGGGATTCTCCCCTCCGAGGCGTTGTTTTCTATTCTATCCTTTATTCCTGTACGGCTCCACGCTCCAGCATTTCCTGCGCCGAGCTTAACGTGGCCGGGGTGACCGGCTCCCCGCCGATGATACGGGCAAGCTCCCGTACCCGGCGTTCCCCCTCCAATGGCGCGACACGGGTGTACGTGCGCCCATCCTCCACTGATTTTTCAATCAGCAGATGCTGGTCGCCCATGGCGGCGATTTGGGCCAGGTGGGTGACGCAAACCACCTGCCGCCCGGCCCCCGCCGTGGCATGAAGGGTGCGCCCCACCTTTTGGGCGGCGCGGCCGCTGATGCCGGTGTCAATTTCATCGAAAATCAAGGTATCCACCACGTCCAGCTCGGCCAGCACCCGCTTGATAGACAGCATAATGCGGGACAGCTCGCCCCCCGACGCGATTTTGGACAGCGGGCGCGGCTCCTCCCCCGCATTGGCCGAGATGAGAAATTCCACTCGGTCCCCGCCCCGCGCGGTCAGACTGCGGGAGGTAACCGACACGGCAAAGCGCACCTGCGGCATATCCAAAAACGCCAGTTCCTCACAGATTTTCCGGCTGAGCTGATCTCCTGCGTTTCGGCGCGAGGCGCTCAACTCATCCGACAAACGCTGGAGAAGCTCTCCCTCGGTATCCATACGCTGCTCGATCTCAGCCGCGCGTTCCTCCGCGCTCTCAATCCCGGCCAGCTCGGTGCGGGCCTGCTCGAGAAAGGAGAGCATATCCGCCTCCGTCTCCCCGTATTTTTTTGAGAGCTTGTGATATAAATTCAGCCGCTCTTCGATTTCATCCAACTCAGCTTGGCTGAACTGCGCCTCGTCGGCCATGTTCTCAGCGTCGCTGCCCAGTTCCTTGAGCTCGTAGCCGACTTCACTCAGCCTCTGCCCCAGCGAAACCGCCCCTGGGTGAGCGCTGCATTCCATGAGCTGGCCGCCGGCGGAAATCAGCCGGTCGGCCGCCCCATCGGCATCCTCATCCCCGCACAGCAGACCGGCGGCCTGTGCGGCGGCGGCGGCCAGCTTTTCGCTCGAAAGCAGGGCGTCCCGGCGAAGGCGAAGTTCCTGCCGTTCTCCCGGGCGAACGTCGGCTTCCTCCAGCTCCGCAATTTGAAAGGAGAGCACATCCGCTCGGCGGGCCTTTTCTTCCTCCCCCTGGCGGCAGCGGTTGAGCTCGTCGTAAAGCCGGCGGTAGAGGTGGTATTGGTCGCGGTAACGGGCGATCAGCGCATCGTGGCCGGCAAAAGCGTCGAGAAAGGCGAGGTGGCTATCGGGGTCGAGCAGAGCTTGGTTATCGTGCTGGCCGTGGATGTCGATAAGCAGGCGGCAGACTTGGCGCAGCATCCCGGCGGTGGCAGGCCGGCCGCCGATGCGGCAAACACTGCGGCCATCCGCCGACAAGGTACGCTGCAGCAGCACGCTGCCATCCTCCTCCGGCTCAAAGCCCAGCTCGCGCAGCGCGTCGTACACCGGCGCGGCACAACTGCAAAACAGGGCCGACACCATAGCGCGGCTCGCTCCCGTGCGAATCAATTCACGGGAGGTACGCTCCCCCATGACGGCGTGAATGGCGTCGATTAGAATGGATTTTCCTGCGCCGGTTTCGCCCGTGAGCACGCAAAATCCAGGGCCGAACTCAATATCGGCCCGCTCAATCACGGCGATATTTTCAATCATCAGGTGGGCTAACATACCTTCACCTTCCCTGCATGATGCGCAGCAGCTCCTGCACCAGCACCTGCGCCTGCTGCTCGCTGCGGGTAATCACAAAAATCGTATCGTCCCCGGCCAGCGTTCCCACGACCATGCTCCACTGCATCGAATCGAGTGCGGCGCAGGCCGCCTGCGCCATGCCGGTGTGACATTTGATCACCACGTCGTTGCTGGCATAATCAATGCTATGCACCGCGTTGCGGAAAATATCGGTATAATTGACCCCGTTTTCCCCTGTTTCGACGTGGGGATTCATATAACGGTACACCCCGTTGACGTCGAGCGATTTGACCAGCCGCAGTTCCTTGATATCCCGCGAAACGGTCGCCTGGGTCACGTCAAATCCGGCCGCCTTGAGATGCTCGAGCAGTTCCTCCTGGGTTTCGATGCTATGACTTTCAATAATTTCCCGTATCTTGGCATGCCGCCTCTTTTTCATCGGAAGCCTTCCTTTCCTGCGCCCGCCGCGCGTTATATGAGCTTGATCTCTTATTTTCTGCGATCGACCAGCTTGCGCTGGAGAACCTCGTAAAAGGACTCGTTTTTGATGCGGATGAGCTGCACGACCATGCGTTCCTCCATACAGATTTCCACCTCCAGGCCGGTGACTGGATGCGGGTTTTCCTCCCCGTCACAGCTAAGATACACCTCTCCGTCCCCCGCGGCGGTAGCCCGGATGGACAGCTTGCGGTCCGGCCGTAAGATCATGGGCCGGGTGGTGAGAGAATGAGGGCAAATGGGCGTGAGCAAAATGCCCATGACGCCGGGGTCCACCACCGCGCCGCCCGCTGAGAGGGAGTAGGCAGTCGAGCCGGTGGGCGTGGCGACGACCAGGCCGTCGGCCCGGTAGGAAAAGGGCCGGTCGTGATCGCAGCGCACCTCGATGTCGAGAATGCGGGGCTTGCGGCCGCGCGCGAGCACCGCCTCGTTGAGGCTGTAATATCGCTGGGGGCACCGCCCCGGCACAGTAACCCGCAGCATCCGGCGAAGATCGATTTCATACTGCCTGTCAATCAAGGCGGACAGGCGATACAACTCATCCGGCTCCAGCCCCGCCATAAAGCCCACCGTGCCAGAATTGATGCCCAGCACCGGCTTATTCTGCAAGGCGGCCTGCTTTGCCGCGTGCAGAATGGTGCCGTCTCCCCCCACGGCGATGACGACGTCGGCAGCATACGCCAGCTCAGCGGCCGGCATAAACTCCCCTTCCAGCAAACCGGATCGCTCATAACTGCGGTCAAACAGTGGAGTAATGCCACAGGCATGCAGGGCGCTTGCCACCTGCGCTGCACACTCAAGCGCAAGGGGCGCATCCCTTTTGATAATGACGGCTGCTTTCATACTGCACTTCCTTCCCTTCGCACGGAAATTAAGAGGAATGCCCCGCGTCCTGTTGCGCGGGGGGGCGGTCAAGGGCGGCGTGAGATTCCTTCACCACATCGGCCGAGGGCGGGCACCCATTGACCGGCGCGTCACTTTTTTCCAAAAAGAGCAGATATTCAATGTTTCCCTCCGGCCCTTTGATGGGAGAATAGCTCAGACCCAATGCCGAAAAGCCAGCCTCCATCGCACGGCAGAGAATGCGCTCGACCACCTCGACATGCACGGCAGGATCGCGCACCACGCCCTTTTTGCCCACCTTCTCCCGTCCTGCCTCAAACTGCGGCTTGACCAGGCAAACCGCTCGCCCTGACGGCTTCATCCGCTGGGACAACACCGGCAGAATAATGGACAGGGATATAAACGAAACGTCCACCGACGCAAAGTCCAGCGGCTCGGGAATTTGCTCGCCCGTTACATAACGGAAATTGGTACGTTCCAGGTTGACGACCCGCTC
>CABQCM010000184.1 GCA_902462665.1 uncultured Oscillospiraceae bacterium
GCTGGCGGCGTCCGCTTTCCAAGGTTCGTGTTGTTTGCACGGCGCTATCCGTCCAGCGAATCCGGACGGGCAAGCCGAGCGGCCGCTTATTTATACTTGCGTTTGCGAGCGGCTTCGGACTTTTTCTTGCGCTTTACCGAGGGCTTCTCATAATGTTCCCTTTTGCGAACCTCTTGAATCACGCCGTCGCGCGCGGTCTGCTTTTTGAATCTGCGCAGAGCGTTTTCCAGAGACTCGTTCTCTTTTAATCTTACCTGACTCATAGTAATCCCTCCCTCCGCCAACGAGCAGGGGTATTATTGCGATAATGCAACACATATTATACATCCCACCGCGGGGTGGTGTCAAGTGATTTCAGCAAATTGAATATTTTTCTCATTGCGCCAGCCGATTATCGCGATAGGGAAGCCGTGCGCACCCCCATTTTTCGGCATCAACAGGGCAGAAAACACAGGATACTCCTCAAAATACACAGCGAAGAAACATTACGCGGCGCTCAAAGAGCGTCCCGGTAAAAGAAAGCGGCGCATTTCTCGCCGTCAAAGCCCTCGCCTGGACACACGCTCAAGGTGTTTTCCGGCCCCTCCATCGCGGGAACGCGGCAGGCGAAGCAGGTCTTGGTACGGTATTCCTCGGGGATTTCATACTCTGAAACGGTGCGGCCATTGAGCTTAACCGTAAAACTGCCCTTGGTTTGAGGAAGATAGAGCACGCCGCCGGCCCCAGCCGGAAGAAGCGTTCCCTCCAAGGCGTCGAAGGCCGCTTCGGACCGTCCCGAGAGAGAATCCATCAAACCGGCAATTTCCTGCATGCGGGCGTCCAGAGCGGCGCTGAGACTGCGCGCGGCAGCGTAATCGGCCGCCTGATCCGGGGTAAAGCCAATAAGAGCGCCGTCGCAATGCTCCACCGTCAGATCGTCGCACCGATGATGGCGAAGCAGACCGGCAGTCTGCTCGGACCGTACCCCGTGCAGGGACAGGTTTTGTACATTTTCGGCGGCAAAAGCGGCGCGCGCGTCCGGTTCGGCGCAGGTCACCGCCACATCATCAAAGCGCACGTGGCGGGCGTTGCGCAGGTAAAAGGCGGCGGCGGGTGGCTCGCCAATTTTCAGGCAGGATTCGGGATACTGCTCATAAAAATCCAGCATATCCGGCTGATTGGTGCGCCGGGCCGCTTCGGTCGACCCGCCCCCCAGGCAGGCGAGACGAATGTGGGAGAAGGTGAGATCCTCCAAGACGCCGTCGGGCAGGGAATAAACCACGCAGCCGCTGTAGGGAGTTACAGGCCCTACGACGGGATCCTCCCGCCGCTCGGTGAGCAACGCGGTGATGCCGGTAAAGGTCATGCGGCGAACCGCCCCGCAGGCAGGGCGCACGCTGTGGGAATGGATGCTGAAGGGATAATGATTCAACGTCAGGAAAATGGGACGGGTAACCCGATCCATGACAATGCCGCTGAACACAAAATCTTCAAATACCCTATCCTCGCATAGCTGGAGCTTGAGCCCGTCGTTGCTGTCCCGGAATACGCAGTTGGAAACGGTAATCTGGCGAAAATCCGACGCCGTTTCCGGCCCGATGCGAATGCAACCCCAATAGTGAGAGCGAATGACGCAATTGGTAATGGCAAATCGCTCGCAGGGCTCGTCGGGGGACAGGGTTTTCAGGCCGATCCCATCGTCCCCAGCGTCGATTTGGCAGTCGGAGATGGTCACGTCACGTCCGCCGTCGAAGTCGATGCCGTCGCCGCAACCCGTTGCGGTCGAATCAATGTGCAGACCACGGATGGTTACCCGCTCGCAGCCCAGCAGATAGTTGGTAAACGAACCGGGATTGGTCATGGACACATTCTCCAGCGTCACGTCGGCGCAGTGGGAAAAGACCACCAAAAACGGATTGCCGATTTCCTCACCATTGGGGAAATGATAGCCACGTCGGCCATTGAGCGTGCCGTGGCCGACAATCCCGACGTGGTGCTGATCTTCCGCGAGAACCAACGCCTTACAGGGATTGATGGATACCGGACCGTCAGCGTCCTCCACCAGCTTTTGATTGATGTGCGCAGAGATACGGGGATCCCATGCCGAGCCCCGCCGGGTCCCTCGATAATCGGCAATGCGCATACTGCCCAAAAGCTCTGCGCCGGGTAACAGTTCGAGATAAACGTAACTTTTCAGCTCTATCGTGCCGGTAACAAACTGGCCGGCCGGGACGCTCACATAGCCTCCGCCAGCCTGGGAACAAGCTTCCACCGCGGACGCAAAGGCTGCGGTATTGAGAGTCACGCCGTCCCCCACGGCGCCATAATCTACAACGTTAACATGCATCCAATTTTCCACCTTTGTTTTATTTTGGGCGGCGCCGTCATCGCTTGAAGAAGGAAATATCCCTCTGAAAACGGCCAAAGCAGAAGCTGGCGGCAACCGTCTATATTCTGCGGCTATCATACACACTCAGCGCCGAAATGTCAAGGCATTTTTCGGCACCCCTTCGTATCCGTGCCGGACAATACCAAAAGCCCCCGGAATGAGACCACATTCCGGGGGTGGAAATATTGTATTACACTTTATTTCTCAGTGCAGAACTCCACCTTTTTCCCCTCGAGAATCAGGTTGGTGGTGCGCACCGCGCACATTTTGCCGCACATCGAGCAGGTATGCCGGTCGGCCGGCGGGGTGCTCTCGAAGTAAGCGCGCGCCTTTTCGGGGTCAATCGCCAGCTCAAACATGGCCTCCCAGTCCACCTTGTGACGGGCTTCGGACATTTTATTGTCCACCTCCCGCGCGCCGGGAACCCCTTTGGCAATATCGGCCGCATGGGCGGCGATTTTGGAGGCAATGATGCCCTCTTTCACGTCCGACAGATCGGGCAGACGCAGATGCTCGGCCGGGGTGACATAGCACAGGAAGGCGGCACCGCTGGCCGCAGCAATGGCCCCGCCGATGGCCGAGGTGATGTGGTCGTATCCGGGAGCGATATCGGTCACCAGCGGCCCGAGCACATAGAAGGGGGCGTTGTGACACAGCCGCTTTTGCAGCTTCATGTTGGCCGCGATTTCATCCATTGCCATGTGGCCTGGGCCCTCGACCATGACCTGCACATCCCGCTCCCAGGCCCGCTTGGTCAGCGCGCCCAGCTCAATGAGCTCGGAGATCTGGCCCGCGTCGGTGCTGTCGTCGATGCAGCCGGGGCGCAGCGCGTCGCCCAACGAAATGGTCACGTCGAATTCCCGCAGGATATCGAGCACCTCGTCATAGTGCTCATAAAACGGGTTTTCGTTGCCGGTCATTTCCATCCAGGCAAACAGCAGAGAGCCGCCGCGGGAGACAATGTTCATCCGCCGTCCCTCCCGCCGGAAGGCCTCGACCGCCCGCCGGTTGATACCGGCGTGGATGGTCATGAAATCGACCCCTTCCTCGGCGTGGGCGCGCACAACCTTGAGAAAATCCTCCGCGGTGATTTCCAGCAAATCCTTCTCCAAATATCCAATGGCGTCGTACATCGGCACTGTGCCGATCATCGCGGGAGATTTGGCCACCAGCTCCTTGCGGAAGGTATTGGTTTTGCCGTAGTTGGACAGGTCCATAATAGCCTCGCAGCCAAAACGGACGGCCATATCTACCTTCTGCATCTCGACGTCGTAATTTTTACAGTCGCCTGAAATACCGAGGTTGACGTTAATCTTGGTTTTCAGCCCGCCGCCGATGCCCTCGGCCGACAAGGCGGTGTGACGAATGTTGGCCGGAATGCAGACCTCGCCGGTGGCGCACAGCGCGCGGATTTCCTCGCCGGTGCGGCCCTCCTTGGCGGCCACCGTCTCCATCTCCGGGGTGACAATGCCTTTTTTGGCAGCTTCCATCTGGGTTGCGTATTCTCTCATGCTGTTTTGTCCTTTCTCTTGCGGGAACGCCGCGGCTCCAAAAAGGCGCCCCTGCCTGCGCAGAGACGCCGAAACTACCGGCTTGCTCCCTACGCTGGTTTTAACCAACAGGTTCAAAGGGTCAGGTTTTAACCTTCTCAACTCGTGACGAGTCCCCCCGCAAACAAGATTCAGTTGCTGTTTGGAATAATCCTATTATAGCCCTCTCGTCGGATTTTGTCAACGCCGCGGCAGGAAGAATTTGCAGCACAGCTTTCCTCGCTGTGGCTCAAGCCGCGCCGCCGCGCGTCATTTTATGACATCTGCTGACGGATGCGGCGCACAAGGAAGGGCTTGC
>CABQCM010000185.1 GCA_902462665.1 uncultured Oscillospiraceae bacterium
CTTTGGCGCTAAGCTTAACATGCGACGTATGCTCACCCTCTGTTCCGGACTGTGCATCGTCGGCTATCTGGTGCTCGCACTGGTCAAAATACCGCTGATTTCCCTATTGGGATGCGCTTTGTGCGGTCTTTCGGTCAGTCTGATGTGGCCGGGCGTGCTGAGCCTGACCTTCCAAAGCATTCCCCAGGGCGGCCCCGCTCTGTCCGGGACGCTGGCGTTGTTTGGCGATTTGGGCTGTTCGGTAGGGCCTTGGCTGGCCGGACTGGTTTCGGGACTGGTGCAGCAGCAGCACGATTCGCTACAAGCTTTGCCGGTTTTCTCAGGATTGGCGGGCGATCAAATCGGACTCAAATGCGGGTTGCTTGCTGCGGTGATTTTCCCGCTGCTGATGCTGCTGTTTGTCCGCCGATTGAAAAACCGCCCCGCCCCAGCTTCGCAGGCGTAAGTCCGTCGAATATGCGGTCATACGCCTGAACCAGACTGCATTTGTTTCCCCAGATAATAAATCCCCGCCGCAGAGTACCCCGCGGCGGGGATTTTGTGCTATAAGTATATTACTACCTATCATTTACGGTATCATGACCACAAGACGGCCATGATACTTTGATTTCTATCGCCGTACGTTTTCAACGTACGGTCCACCTCAACAGTGATAGCGTATTATACCACTTACACTGCGTGTTCATGGTATCATATCCGCAGAGCGGACATTATACTCAGATTTTAATCACCCACCTACGGTGATGGCGTATTATACCATTCACGCTGTGCGTTCATGGTATAAAAGCGGTTATTATCGTTTTCACTGGTACTAGATTTATGGTATCATATCGCTAAACATGATTAAGTTGGAGGTAACCTTTTCATTCTCGGTTAAGGGCTTCAATATACCGCCGTCATAGAGAATATCCATGACCATAATAGCAACTTCTGCGCCGATAAAACCGGCAACGCCCCAGTCCATGATCAGATCCTGCATTTGGGCCGGATAGTTTTTGGCCTCCAGCATGGCATACTCCAGCGCGGTGTGGGCAAATCGCTCCTTCACCGCGTCGTCCAGAGGGGGAATTTTCTCGAAGAAATCCCTTTCTTTGATCATTATGATATTGATTTGATTGTCCGGCGTTAAAAACGCCCTCTCTCGCAGCCGCTGTAACTTTTCCGCATTGGCGGTGTTGTCGCAGAGAAATCCATTCAAAAATTCATAGACATACTCGTAATCCGCCGTCAAATTGTTCTGCCACGCGCCTTGGCGAGAGCATAGCCGGGTATCGACCGACCAGGAAGCGACCGCCGGGTATTTTTCCGAGACGCTCGTCATGTCTCCGCATACCCAGTAGGAAACCGAGGAAAGGGTCGGCTTGTATTCCACATCCGATTGCTCGGCTTTCAGCTCCACAAAGGCAATGTATTCTCCGCCGTCGGTTGTTTTGATGATGTAGTTGGACAAATTCTTGCAAATGGGAATTCTGCATTTGTTCGCCACTCCATAGAAAACAGCCGCCGCTTCCAGCAGTTCCCGATTTCCCCCGGGAATATAGACTTCGGTTACGCCGGAAATCGCCTCGCGCACCGCCGGCACATATTCTTTCGCCAGCGTTTGGGCGATTTCCAGCTGCTTTTTCCGTTTGTTTTCGCGCAATTCCAGCGAAAAGGTTTCGGGAGTGAAGCGGACATAGGTAGTAGAACGGCTGCCTGTGGTTTTCTGGAGAAAACCGTTGCTCTCCAAACATTCAATCCGGTCTTAAATGTAAACGAGCGTAACGCCGAGTTCTTCAGCGATTTCCTCTTTTGTTTTCGGAGAGTGATACACGCTGTATACAATGTTTAGGTTGAGTTTATCGCCCAGATAATGTTCCGGCCCGCCCTGACTTCCGGGTTGCCCGCTGTGCCCTATGCTGGAAGCGACGATGGGAGACAGCCCGAGTTTGCCAATTTTTCGTTCCATTGCAAAGCCCTCCTGTAATTTATGTCTTGCCTGATTTAAATGCCATTTTACAGTGCCCGCGGGAATTCCCATTGCTTTTGAAATATCCGATACGGACTTATCCTTGTAATAAAACAGATAAACAATTTCACGGCGTTTTTCGGTTAAAAAGGCGATTTCGCGACGAAGCCGGATGATTTCATCGCGCGCTTCCTCCGAGAACCCCTCCTCCCAAAACGGAATCACAATCTGGTCAATGGCAATGCCTTCGCGCCTCTTTTTGGAAGCGACGTATTTGGCGTGGGTGTGTTTGCTGATACGCCAAATGTATCCCTCCATATTGAGAATCTCTTTGGCTGTGCGCAGCGAGCAGTACGCTTCGTGTACGATTTCGGCGCACAAATCCTCCGCTTCCTCATAGGAAAAGGAATTTTTGATTGCGAAGCCATAAATTTTGGGTAGATATTCTGTGATGATAACATCTGCCGTTTGTTTATCCATTTCATTACTCCAGCGCTGTTTGCATATATAGTGCGGCAAGCTGACCCAAGGTTGGCGCTTTGCAAAAATTTTTTCTCACAAACTCTCTTTTCTGTGCTGAAGATGGATGCCGATATGTCCGATTCCCAGCAAAATAGCGGCGGTAAACAAAAGCACATTTTTCCCGTAAACCGCCAGCATCAAAAACGCCGCCACGGGCAAGGTCGCCCCCGCGACGGGAATGCCGAGAAAGCTGCTATAGAAATCCCGCATGGTTTTGGCGCTGCGAAAATATCGTATCCAATACCCCTCGTAGAGCAGCATCAGCGCGGCAGCCGCGGCAAGCCAGAGCGCCCAGGCGGACAGCCCATGCCAGTTAAAATCCGAAAAAATCAGCGAAAGGGCGGTGACGCAAACTTCGCCGATTCGTTCCAGCGCAACCAAAACACGATTTTCATGCCCGACGCAAGCGTCATACCCCTGCGGCCGATGCTTGACCCACAGCAAATTAGGCACAAACAGCATGAGCAAAAACAGCAAACCAACATATGAAAATCCAAAATTCATCCGCAATTCTTCCTTTGCAAAAACGGTTCAGCCCTCTGGACAAGGCTGAACCGTTTGTTTTTCGTTGATATTGGGACAACGCCGGCCTAGTTCTGCTCGGCCAGGCGATAGACCCTGCCGCCGGACGATGCGTCCGGTTCTCTGGCGCTGAGCGCATCCAGCTTGGTGAGGATAGAATCGAGCGCCGCGATAATTTCCTCCCGCGCGCCCTGGTCGACCGTCTGCGCTGGGGCTGGCTGCGACGCCTTCTCTGCCTGCTGCCTCGCGCCCGAGCATAGTTGACGCTCTGCGCTCGACAGGCGAATCTCCATCGACACCTGCTTTTGCAGCAGATCGACGTTCTTTTCCTGCACCCGGTCGATGAATTCGGACAGCCGGCGCTCCCGCTCCAAAGCCTCCTGCGAAGCGCGCTCCATTTCCTCTTCGAGGGCAGCGTATCTGGTCTTCCATTCCTCCCGCTCGGCGGCCGTCTCATCCAAACGTTGGCGCAGCAATGCGCCGGCCTCGACCTGCTCGCGCAGAGCCTGCGACTCCTGCTGCAGGCGTGCCGTTTGAGCGGCCGAGCTTGCGGCCTCCTCCCGGTACTGCTCGCACTGGATCCGAAGAGTATCCACCTCGCGGTTCAAAGCGGCGAGCTGCGCATCATACCGCTGTGCCAGAGCCTGCCGCTCCTCTCCGGCCTGACGATCCATCCGGGCAATATAATCCATGACCTGCTCTTTGGAAAATCCAAACAGCGTCTTTTTAAACTGCATTGGTTCCATCTTGTTACGCTCCCTTTTTCACTTTCCTGTGCGGGGATGTGACAAGTATAGCATCTTTTTCTTCAAAATACAAGGTTCTGCGTCAAAACTCATCTCCTCCATTGGGAAGGCAACTTTACAACTCTAACTCCAACTGACAATCAAACGGTTCCTCGTCCACGTGCTTTTGACAATACGCTTTCGCTTCCACGCAGCCCATTTTTCGGTAAAACGCTTGACTTTCCGCCGCGGAATGAGCCGATATATACAGCTTTCCCGCGCCGTTTTTCTTTGCCCATTGTTTTGCAGCCTGCAACAGAGACGTCCCGATTCCCTGACCGCGCCGATCTTCAGAAACATGAATGGCGGCCAAATCCATATACCGGTTCTCTCCCCCAAATAACTCCGGTAAAACGGCGGCAAATCCCTTCAATTTACCGTCGTCGAATGCGCCGTAAACAAACCCGCCTG
>CABQCM010000186.1 GCA_902462665.1 uncultured Oscillospiraceae bacterium
CGCCCGAGGTGGAGGCGCTTACAGCGGCAATAGACATCAATGATCCCAATACGATCGTAATGTTTGGCGCACAGTCTGCGGAGGAAATCTCCAAGGCGTCGGACGTTGTGCTGCGCAGCATGAGTATGTCGCAGATCGACGAGTCAAGCCGTATGCTGAATGCTCTGGCGAAAATCATGGATCAGTTTGATCTGGATGAGATCCAGTCGAATCCGTCCCTCTTTGGCAAGCTCTTCGGAAATCTCCGCAAGCAGCTGGATAAAATTCTCGCCAAGTATCACACGATGGGAGACGAGGTCGACAAGATCTATGTCCAGCTGAAGCAATATGAGGGCGAAATCAAGCAGGCGAATCAGAAGCTGGAGACGATGTTCCAGTCGAACGTCAATTATTATCACGATCTGGTGAAGTACATTGTTGCCGGTGAACAGGGCTGTCAGGAAATCGAGGACTATATCCAGCAGCTTCAGACGGAACTTCAGCAGACGGGCGATCAGTCCATTCAGTTCCAGATTCAGTCACTTCAGCAGGCAAAGATGATGCTGGAACAGCGCACGCAGGATCTGAGAACTGCGGAAAACGTCGCCATGCAGTCGATTCCCATGCTGAAAACCATGCAATTCAGCAACATGAATCTGGTTCGCAAGATCAATTCGGCATTTATTATTACGCTGCCCGTCTTTAAGCAGGCGCTGGCACAGGCAATTATGCTCAAACGCCAGAAAATTCAGGCGGACGCCATTTCCGCGCTGGATGAGCGCACCAATGAGATGCTTATTAAGAACGCGAGGAACACTGTTGAGCAGGCCAAGATGACGACGCGCATGGCCGCGGGCAGCTCCATCAAGGCGGACACTCTGGAAACGACGTGGCGCACGATCGTGGACGGCATCGACGAGACGCGGCGAATTCAGGAAGAAGCGCACAAGCAGCGCATCGAAGATCAGGCAAAGCTGGAAAGAATCAAGCAGGAATTTCAGGCTAAATTCAGCATGCCTGATCGAAAATAACGATGGGAAGGGACGAAGAGCAAAATGAATCCGAGTTCGAGGCGAGATCACTGATCCGGAAAAGCCACAGGGCATTGTTGGACTTTTTGTGCTTATGTTCTGAGCGTACAGATTGCGGATCAACAAGGCTGCATGGGAGAAGATGCTGTCCACCCTGCTGGAACCAGATCGATCAGCGTCTTCGGAGTATTGACACTGAACAGACCTGCGACAGGTGACGGAGAAATCAGGCAGCCTTTTGGAGAATGGAGAATGGAGAATGGCTGTTCCTGTACGAGAGAGCGGTTAATTCGAACAGGAGCAGCAAGGATTGCTTTGCTGTTCCTGCTTTTTCTATTGAATGCAATGACAGAGCCGGGGAAACTGGCGATAAGGAGAAGAACGCCGATGGATTTAAAGCTAAAAGAAATGATAGACTCCACTGAGGAACTTGCTGACGTTATCGCAGAACAGATTCCCGGCGTTGACACAGATTTTGGCGAAAATTTCAAACTGGAAATGGCAAAGTTTATCACGAGCGCAGCGCTGCATGGGAAAATGAAGCGAGATGCGCTCAAAAGTCTGCTCAGAGAAACGGTAGCGCCCGGTTGTACAGAGAGCGATTTTCAAATGCTCTACACCATGCCTGAACTTCAGATTAATCAGCGCTATCTCAGAGAAGTTTCGCCCAATATCATTGGATTTGTGACGGCTGATAATTTTGCCGTTTCACGCTCCATTTCAACGGACTATTCGTCTGTACTGCTGCAATTGCTCTATTACGCAACCGCTCAATATATTATAGAGCAGGATATGCAGAATGCGCTTGGTGCGCTTGCAATGGTCAATTCCTATTTGCATCTCAACTATCAATATATCAAAACGCATCTGCGCGCTTCTGTTCAGCTGGAGGATTATCAGGTATCGATCGAGCAGGAGAACCCTATGCGCGAGGAAGCGAGCTCGTCTGCGCCAGAAAACATCGAAAGTCTGGACGAGCTGCTGAGACAGTTAAATGATCTGATCGGTTTAAAAGCAGTGAAGAATGAAGTAACGATGCTCATAAACGTTTTGAAGGTGCGGAAGCTGAGAGAGCAAAAGGGAATCCATCAGGCGCCGCTTTCGCTGCATCTGGTCTTTTCCGGAAATCCAGGCACGGGAAAGACAACGGTTGCGCGGTTGCTCGCCAAAATATACTATCGTCTGGGAGTGCTTTCCAAAGGACAACTGGTCGAAACGGATCGCTCGGGATTGGTGGCAGGCTATGTGGGACAAACGGCGATTCAAGTTCAAAAGGTGCTCCAGCAGGCGCTGGGCGGGGTTTTGTTTATTGATGAAGCCTATTGACAATAGATGTAGTGCTGGTTAGTATTCTGACAACTTCATAAAGACATTCAGGCGCTTTCTGTAGAATAGAACGAAAAATCGACTATGTTACAGGAGGCAGGAACATGAAAAACACAACCTACGGATATGTGCGCGTATCCACGAAAGATCAGAACGAGGTACGGCAGATGATTGCAATGCAGGAGTTTTGCATAGATGAGAAATGCATTTTTCTGGATAAGCAATCCAGGAAGGACTTCAACCGTCCGCAGTATCAAAAACTTGTCCGAAAGCTGAAAAAAAGCGATACCCTTGTAATCAAGAGCATCGACCGGCTGGGACGTAATTATGATGAGATTATTGAACAATGGCGGATCATAACCAAAGAAAAAGAGGCCGCCATCGTGGTGCTGGATATGCCTCTGCTGGATACCCATCAGGGACGCGATCTGACCGGCACGTTAATCTCCGACATCGTATTGCAGCTGTTGTCGTATGTGGCGCAGACAGAGCGCGAGTTCATAAAACGGCGTCAGGCAGAAGGGATCGCCGCTGCGAAGGCGAAGGGTGTGAAATTCGGTGCGCAGCCAATGGTACGCCCGTCGAATTATCCAGAGAAACTGGCTCAATGGCAGCGAGGAGAAATATCTGCGCGTGAAGCTGCCCGACAGATCAGCGTAACACACAAAACCTTCCTGAAATGGGCAAAAAACACGTAGAATTATAATATGTAATGCAAGACTTATATTTTGTTAATATTTTGTGATAAAGGTTGACCTTGGTATCCATATATATTATAATGAGAAGTGTGTAAAAATAGCTAAATTCAGACGTTTTCTGAGTGCCTTTTTCGGTGGTTTCTCGGAAGATGATGATGGATAGCGAATTCTACGTTTGTACCCATCCAGTTAAGGAGTACCGATGCATAGGGAGGTGAACACTATGCGGTTTAGGCATTATTCGATACCGCTTGAATCATTAGACAATAGGATGATGGCAAGAGATTCTGGCGATTATGGGTAATACCAAGTTTGGATGCCAATTTTCATTTCACATGACGATTTTCAGAAAGAGGTGTAATCATGAACGATCGTTTTAAGAAACTCGTAGCATCGCTATTAGTAATGGTAATGTTTATGAGTGTACTTCCTGTCACAACTTTGGACGGCATCGTAGCACAAGCAGCTTCGGATGTAATTGATATTACTTCTCCCGATGATGGATCTACATTCACCGGAAAAAAATCCTTGACTGTTAAGTGGGCCAAAGTTACTGGTGCAGAGTATTATCTGTTTTCGGCTCGCAACCTCACAACAGATGCTGAAATCGTATCGAGAGTTAACACTGGAACAACCCGCAGTTACAAGATTTCAGCAAGCGATTTGCCGTATAGCAGCCGTTTCCGTTTTTGGGTAGGTGCTTTTGACGCAGAAGGTAATCAGATTGCCGGCTCTGATACAAAATATGAAGTAAATACCTATACCAGTGTAGATGGCTCCTTCGACAAAAGCAATTACACAATGGAAGTTGGCGAAGAACTGGATGTCGCCGTTGATGTTAGTGCAAAGAACGGTTCCCTTGTTCGCGTAACCATCAATGTTGACAGCAGTGGTGTCGACCGTCTTGCCTCCAAATCAATTAGTGGCACGAGCTGGGATGGAAACCTGACCTTGGATGGTTCAAACTATCCCCTCAATACGCCGGGTACTTATAAGATCAAACTGTTTGTGGCCTATGGAACAGGTTCCAATGAATATGATGAAGTTGATCAGGCGACTCTGGTTGTAGAAGAGCCTTGCTCTCATCCGACGTCTGAAATCGAAGAGTATTGGGAGCAGACCTCAGGCTATTCCATCAGCTACAAGTCTATT
>CABQCM010000187.1 GCA_902462665.1 uncultured Oscillospiraceae bacterium
CAGAGTAAACTTAGCGCCGAGCTTATCGGCATATTTCATCTGCGCTTTCAGCCCCCGGCCCGCAAGATCGGTCTGGGCGCCAAAGCCCTCCGCGCGCAACGCCATGCACAGGCGGTTCGCCTCCACCGACGACGCCGAATCGAGAGGCGCTATGTAGAGCTCGCACGGCTTTTCGGGCGGCAGAGCGCACCCCTGCTTGTCCATCAGGGCGATGACTCGTTCCAGTCCCATGCCAAACCCAAGCGACGGCATAGACGGCCCACCCATGTACTCCACCAAGCCGTCGTAACGGCCGCCTGCGCAAACAGCGGCCTGCGCGCCTAACTCATCGGTTACAAATTCAAAGACGGTACGAGTATAATAATCCAGCCCCCGCACGATGGTCGGGTTAATTTCATAGGCAATGCCCATGGCGGTCAAATGCTTTTGCAACGCGTCGAAATGATCGGCGCATTCGCCGCAAAGATAATCTAGCATATGAGGGGCACCGGCCGCAATGGCCGAACAAACCGGCGATTTGCAGTCTAAAATCCGCATGGGGTTGCGTTCCAGTCGCCCACGGCAGGTTTCACACAGCTCATCCTGACGAGCACGAAAATACTCTTTGAGAGCCTGTGTGTATTTGGAACGGCATTCGGGACAGCCGATGGAGTTAATCTCTAGCCGGATACCGGAAATACCAAGTGCAGCCAATCCCTGTGCCCCGATGCTGATCACCTCGGCGTCGGCGGCGGGCGAGGCTGCGCCGAAGCATTCCACGCCAAATTGGTGGAATTCTCTCAACCGGCCAGCCTGCGGTTTTTCATACCGATAGCAGGACAGCACATAGCACGCCTTGACCGGCAAGGGATCGTTATACAGCCCGTGCTCAATGAGGCTGCGCACCGCGCCGGCCGTCCCCTCAGGACGCAGGGTAATGGAACGCCCGCCCTTGTCCTCAAAAGTGTACATCTCTTTTTGCACCACATCGGTGGTGTCCCCTACCGAGTGAGTAAACAGCTCGGTGCTTTCAAACACGGGAACCCGAAGCTCCTGAAAGCCAGCGAGCCGAGCTGTTTCCAGCAGGGTGTGCTCCACATATTGCCACTGCCGGCTTTGCCGCGGCAGAACATCCTGCGTGCCGCGCAAAGCGGTAATTGATTTTGCCATGAATAACCTTCTCCTCTCCCCAGGAAAGAATTTTTATAGTATGAATTGAGACGCCGAATAGATACAATAGACGGCAAATACAATGAGAGTGGGCGAACCGGCCAGCATCGCGGCCCTCTCGGAAAGCGCGGCGGCGTGAAACGTTCCGTCCCCGTCGTTCAAACGGTAGGAGGTTTTACGATTGTATCGCCGCACTAGAATGACCCCTGCGACTCCAAGCACCAGCAAAAGCAGTGTATACAAAAAATAAATCAGATCGCCGCTATCCTGCGGGATATCGCGCACCAAATAATTCAGCAAATAGCTCATAGCGTTGTTAATAAAATGAGCAATGATCGACGGCCACAACGAACCGCTGCGCACCGTAGCATAGCCCAAAGCCAAGCCGCCCACAAAGGCAAACGGAATTTGCACCAAATTGCCGTGCATGAGCGCAAACAATATGGCCGACACAATAATAGCCAGGCGCTTTCCATAGGGCCGCAAAAGGCCTAAAACCACCCCGCGAAACGCAAATTCCTCCGCCAGAGCGGGGATACAGGCTGAGCTAAGCAGCGCGGCGGCTAACCCAAAGGGTGTATCCGGCTGAAAGGCGACAGGCTGATACGGCGGATGGCCCAAAGAATTCAAGATGTAATACACAAAGTTGCTAAGCAAATTGCCAGCCAGAAAGAAACCGAGGCACACCAAAACCAGCGCAGCGCCTAATTTAGGCGAATGCTTGTCAAAGCGTACTACCTCCGACAGCCGACGGTGATTACAACGAACACACAGAACGAAGAAAGGGACAAACATCAAAATAGAAAAAAGGATATAAGACATCTCGTCGTCCATAAAGTGTATGGATTTTCCGCTCTGGGTCAGATGGCCAAGAAAATACAGCAGCATAGCATAGCCACTGGCTGCGAAAAACGCGGCTAACTGGCTGACAATCAGTGCTCCCCCGATCCAGTTCGCAGTGCGAAAAATATCCCGCTTTTCGCTGGCCGCCATCGCCGCAGGATGATTCCAAAATTCAATCGACTGTATGCTTCTCACCTCACGATGCAAAATAAACCAATGTATGGATTATTATTTTATCACGAACAGCAGGAAATATCAAGAATATTGTACCAGAGATTATGTCGCTGTAAAAGACTATGAAACGACTTTATTTTTTCGAACATACAAAATGCTGAATTCCATCGTCGGGTGCAAGCGGCCATATCAAACGAAAAAACGGATAACTCTGATCTGAGTTATCCGCGTTACGTTGGAAACTGCTTCTAGTGTAGGTTGCCCTTAGAGAAACAATAGCAGGTCTTTCGGAGTTTTTCACCACAATAAATCGTGTTTCCTCTCCCGTCAATCTCTTCGGAAAATATCTCTTGTATATACTTTATCCGCTACATCATCAAGGCAGACATCGTATCTGTTTGCGATAATAGCGTTGCACATCTCTTTGAATTTTGCAAGGTCATTCACGATTTCGCTTCCAAAAAAAGTTGCGCCGTCGGTCAGGGTCGGTTCATAAATGACAACCTTGGCGCCCTTTGCCTTAATCCGTTTCATAACGCCTTGAATCGAGGATTGACGGAAGTTATCCGAATTCGACTTCATGGTAAGTCGATACACTCCGATGATAACCGGCGTTTCTTTGGCCCTGCTGTAATCGTTATCTTCCTCGTAACCGTAATATCCAGCCATACGCAGCACACGATCGGCAATAAAGTCTTTTCGGGTGCGGTTTGATTTCACGATAGCAGACATCATATTTTGCGGCACGTCGGTGTAATTGGCGAGAAGCTGCTTGGTGTCTTTTGGCAAGCAATAACCGCCGTAACCAAAAGAAGGATTATTGTAGTGATTGCCAATACGCGGGTCAAGGCACACTCCGTCGATGATCTGCTGCGTGTCAAGCCCTTTGATTTCAGCGTAGGTATCCAGCTCGTTAAAGTAAGAAACACGCAAGGCAAGGTAGGTGTTGGCGAACAATTTCACTGCCTCTGCTTCCGTGAACCCCATGATGAGCGTATCGATCTCTTCTTTGATTGCCCCCTGCTGCAAAAGCCCGGCAAAAGTATTGGCGGCGTTTACCAGCCTTTCGTTTGTCATGTCCGTCCCCACAATGATTCGGCTCGGATAAAGGTTATCGTAAAGCGCCTTGGATTCACGCAAAAATTCGGGACTAAAAATGATGTTATCACAGTGATACTTCTCTCTGACCGACGCCGTGAAGCCTACCGGAACCGTGGACTTAATCACCATAATGGCATCAGGACGATACTTCATGACCAACTGAATGACCGTTTCTACAGCAGACGTATCAAAGAAATTCTTCTGACTATCATAGTTGGTCGGCGCTGCGATAACGACAAAGTCCGCATCTTGATATGCGGACTCTGCGTCCAACGTTGCTGTCAGGTCGAGTTCCTTTTCGGCAAAATATTTTTCTATGTAATCGTCCTGAATCGGTGATTTTCTATTGTTGATCATCTCTACCTTTTCGGGGATAATATCAACGGCGGTGACTTTGTTGTGCTGTGCCAAAAGGACAGACATTGATAAACCGACATAGCCTGTACCAGCTACGGCTATATTTCGTTTCATGCTTTTCCCTTCTTCCCACAATGCAGATAACCTGTGTATAGAAAAATTCTTGAAGTTAATAAAGTTCTTTTAGGATTGCAACCGTGTATTCCAAGCCCTCCCGGATGGAAAATGAATCCCAATATCCTATCGCCTTGAATTTATGATTGTTTAACGACAAATTATCCATCGGATTAAATTGTCTTAAATCCTTTTCCGTTTAACTTTTCCTGCATTCGCTAACATTCCAGCCATTTGTCAAATACTAGTACTCACTTCAATAGATAAACTGACTTTTGTTGCGCTCCAAAAAGTCCTTTTTATTTTCGCTATGTATATAATCGAGAATAATATCTGCAATCTTTTCTGATGCACCTGGCTGCATCACAGAACCCAGTTTATCAAAAAAGGCATTTAGATTGTTCAAGTACTT
>CABQCM010000188.1 GCA_902462665.1 uncultured Oscillospiraceae bacterium
CCTTGCGCAGCAGGTGGATGCGGGTCACACCCTGCTCGGTACGCCGCTGATAAAAGGCAAAAACCTCCTCCTGCCCGTCTCCGTCCACATCGTGCGGCAAGAAGGACGAGCGTACCTGACCTGTTTTCGGATATTTCAAAATAATATCCTTTCCCACGGCGTTCTCCAAAGCGCGTTGTATTTTTTGCGCCTCTCCCGTTGCGCGGGGGGCACGCATCGCGGCCTCTGGGTTCAAAAAAGAATATTTGCAACCGCTGAACATGAGCATCACGCCAATGGCCAGCGCCGCAATTCGAATTTTACGTCTCACCGCCGCCGTTCCCCCTTCCAAAAAAATCCCCGCTATCCTGGCCGCACCTCGTTTTCGTGGTATCATACGCCGCCGTAGACGGGAATAGATGTCTAAGTCAGTCTGGACACATTGTACCATGCACGCGAAGCGTGAGTGGTATAATGGGCACATAGCCGTAGGCCCGTGCTGAAATAAAACGATAATACCTGCTTTTGCGGTTATTGTACCATGAGCGCGCAGAGCGAATGGTATCATTGGCATCCCCGCCGTCCCGGCGAGGAACCATCACTCGATATAATGTCTACTTTGCAGACATTATACCGCATTCCCTCCTATAAAGCAAAGGTTTTTCTGCCGATGCTGCAATGAACGGCTAAAATTTCCACGTAATCTTTGACGAAACGAAAAAATAAGTTGACATAGCCGGCCGAAGCGTTATATAATACTAATCTGCAAGGATGTGTCCGAAAGGAGGATGTTAGCATGCTTAGAACTTATCAGCCCAAGAAGCGTCAGCGCAGCAAGGTGCACGGCTTCCGCAAGAGGATGAAAACTGCCAACGGCCGCAAAATCCTGTCTCTCCGCCGTGCGCAGGGCCGCAAGCGTTTGTCTCACTGATGTCGCTTTGTCCGGCAAAGAAACGGCTTGCATTGTCTTGGATGATGCTTTCAGGCCGCCGATACGGCCGGCGGGGCTTTCCCGGCATCCCCGATGGAACGGAAGGGTTACAGTGGCTAAATTTGCGGTGCTAAACCAAAATAGCGACTTTCGTCGTCTTTATGGACGGGGCAAGTCAAAGGCACACCCCGCGCTGGTTTCTTATGTTATGAAAAACCGCGTGGGTTTTTGCCGTATCGGCATTACCACCAGCAAAAAGATTGGTAACGCCGTCGTGCGAAACCGGGCCATTCGGGCGGCTTATGCCGAGGTAGCGCCCGCTTTGCGCGGCAGCTATGACATCGTCTTTGTCGCCCGTTCCCGCACAGCGGGGTGTAAAAGCGGCGACATTGCTCTAGTCATGCACCGGCAGCTTTCGGCGCTTGGGGTACTGTCATGAAGCGTCTGTTGCTGGCCCTAATCCGCGTTTATCAAAAAGGGATTTCTCCCTGCCGCCCCCCCTGCTGCCGTTTTGTTCCCACTTGCTCGCAATACGCCGCCGAGGCGATTGAGCGTTTCGGGGTCTGCAAGGGCGGCTGGTTGGCGCTGCGTCGGCTGCTGCGCTGTCATCCCTTTCACAAGGGCGGCTACGACCCCGTCCCTCCCAAGAAATCTTAACCGGAGGATACTTCATTGAACCCATTGAATTTGATTTATACCGCCCTTGGATGGGTGCTGCGCCAAATTTACGCTTTCTTGGGCTATATTAGCCCTTATTTTCAAAACTACGCGTTGGCGATTTTGCTGTTTACCATTCTCATCAACCTGATTTTTCTGCCGATTAACTTTAACCAGCAAAGAACAACCGCCAAGCAAACCGCTCTGCGTCCCAAGCTGGACCTGCTGAAAAAGAAATGCAATGGCGATAACCAAAAATACAACCTTGAGATGCAGGCTCTCTACCAGCGGGAGAACGTCAAAATGATGGGCGGCTGTCTGCCCATGCTCATTCGTCTGCCCTTCTTGTGGGGTGTTTGGCGCGCCATCAGCAACCCGCTGTCCCACATCATTGTGGTCGGCAGTGAAACGATTGAGCAAGCCAAGGAATATTTAATTCAAAACGTATCTGATTTTGCAGGCCGTCAGCTTGCCCAGGTTACCGAGCTGGACGTGTTGCATTACCTCGACAATCTTCAAACCGCCATGCCCGACCTTTATAACAAAGCGGCAGGATATGTGAACTTCGACCTGTTTGGCATTGACTTAACGCAAATGCCCAAATTTACTTTGAATTTTTCCAGCCTACAACCCGGCCAGCTTGCTTTGTGGCTGATTCCGCTGCTTTCTTTTGCAACTGCCATGCTGTCTTCCGTGATTAGCATGAAAATGCAAAAAAAGACCAATCCTGACGCCGCTTCTATGAGCGGCCTGATGCTGACCATGCCGTTGATGTCGCTGGTCATTGCCTTTACCGTGCCGGCTGCGGTCGGTTTTTACTGGGCCTGCTCCAACACGGTGATTGCGGTCATTCAATACTTGCTCAACAAATACTACAGCCCCTATGCCATCATTGCCAAAAATGAGGTGTCGGTGGTTGAGTCCCTTCGCAAAAAAGAAAAAGAATCCCAGCAGAAAACCGACTCGCAGACGGCTTGAGTATAAATAGCCGAGGGCTGGTTGCTGCGATGCAAAGCTTCTGGAGGTGCAACCCACGTGATTAGAGAAATTACCGCCACCGGCGCTACGGTGGACGCCGCGCGCCAGGCCGCTGAAACCGCCTTGGGCGCTGGTCCCGATGCCGATGTGCAGTTTGAAATTATTGCGCTTCCGCAGAAAAAGACCTTTGGTATTTTCGGCGGAAGCCCCGCTAAGGTAAGGGCCTACTACGACGACGGCAAAAGCGAGCCAGTCGTCTCTCCCGCCCCGGTTTCCAATGCTGCTTTGCCGGTCGAACCGGTTGCTGCGCCGAAAGCGAAGCCGGCGGAACGCCCCGCACGGCGGGCTGAAACTGAGAAAAAAGCGGTTGTAAAGGAAGCCGCTTCCGGCCAGACGGACTCCAAAACGAACGAAGCGCCTGTTTCCGCACCGGTTTCTCCCGTTGCCGGCAAGGCGGCTTCCGAGGCTTCCGCACTGAGCGAGGAGCGCCGTCAGGAAGTGGCCAAAGCCGCCGTCAGCTATCTGTCGGAGCTGCTTCGCGTGATGGAAATCGACGCGGAAATTACGACGGATATCACGGAGTCGGCGTTGCTACTTACCCTCTCCGGCGAGCATCTCGGCCCCATTGTTGGCCGGCGCGGCGAGACTTTGGACGCGCTGCAGTATTTAACCGTTTTGGCCGCGAACCGTGGCGGCAGTGGTTATTATCGTGTGACTCTCAACACCGGCAACTACCGTGAAAAACGTGAAAAGACGCTCCATGCTCTTGCACAGCGCATGGCCAATCAAGCAAATCGCACCCATCGCAACGCCGTGCTCGAGCCGATGAATCCTTACGAACGCCGTATCATTCACACCGCTATTCAAGGAATTCCTGGTGTAACCTCTTGGTCGGTCGGTTCGGAACCCAACCGCCGGGTGGTCATTGGTCTTGCGGACGAGAATGGCGAACGCCGTTCCTCCCGGGATTATCGCGGCCGGTCCGGTCGTCCTCCCCGCCGGGATGGAAGGGATTACCGCGAGCGTCCGCGCCGGGACAATCAAGGCGCTGCCGCACCCGACCGCGCCCCCAAAAAAGACCTGGATAACGCCCCGCTTTACGGGCGAATCGATTCCAAATAATTCGAGCAACATAACGCCCATTCTCTAAATAAGGAGAATGGGCGTTATTTGGTTATCCTCTCGTTTTTACGTAGCAGAGGAGTGCATGAAAAAGGATAGCAGCAGGGGAATGTGGACGAAGGCGCCGTGGAATCGGTACAACAATTTCTGATTTTCCTCTTTTGCAGTCACAGGCAGTTGCTTCAATGCGGTTTTCACTTCGTCTATCGTCAAATGCGTTTCATGGGCGATTTCCTCGCTCGCTACATATCGATCAAAGTCAAGAAAGGTTAATCCATAGAGTGAATACATCACTCGAAGCACATAAAGGTCATTCCATTGTTGCATATTCAAAGATAAATTACGCAGCTGCAGCGCGGTAGGCGGAAGATATCCTTTTGCCAAAGAGAAAAACACACTGTTGTCTTTTCGCACCGTGCTTCCTTCGGGTTCAGAACGTGCCGATAGTCCCCAGGTACCCAGCACTTCAAACAGT
>CABQCM010000189.1 GCA_902462665.1 uncultured Oscillospiraceae bacterium
AAGGAGCGTATCGCTGTGGTTGAAGCCAAAAAGCTTCACATTCCCATTGTCGCTATCGTTGACACCAACTGCGATCCGGACGAGATCGATTATGTCATTCCGGGCAACGACGACGCGATTCGCGCGGTAAAACTCATTGCCGCGACCATGGCCAACGCTGTGCTCGAGAGCCGTCAGGGCGAGCAGAGCGCCGAGGAGGCCCAGGCTGAGGAAAAGGCTGAAGCGGCCGAATAAGCAAACAGTGTGAAAGATACTGCTATGCAATAGTATCGCATGGAGAAAGAATACGATTTGGAGGAATATACTATGGCTTTCACTGCGGCTGATGTAAAAAACCTGCGTGAGAAAACCGGCTGCGGCATGATGGACTGCAAAAAGGCCCTGACCGCGACCGACGGCGATATGGATAAGGCCATCGATTTCCTGCGGGAGAAGGGGCTGGCCGCCGCCGCCAAGAAATCGGGCCGTATTGCGGCAGAGGGCGCGGTTGTGTCTTATGTGGACGAAGCAGGCAAGGTTGGCGTTATCATTGAAGTCAATGCTGAGACTGACTTTGTGGCGAAGAACCAGACCTTTGTTGATTTTGTTACTCTGTGCGCCAAGACGGTAGCGGAGCAGAATCCCGCTGACGTCGAGGAGCTGCTCACTAAGACCCCCGCTGGCGAGGCGGCGGATGTTGCCACCCTGCTGCGGGATAAGATCCTGACGATTGGTGAGAACATTAAAATTCGTCGTTTTGTCCGCTATGAGGGCAATTTGGCGACCTATATCCACGGCAATGGCCGTATTGGCGTTATGGTTCGCTTCTGCGTGGACGACGCGGCGGCTTCCACCGATGCCTTTAAAGTGATGGCAAAGGATGTTGCAATGCAGATTGCCGCTGCCAATCCGCTGTACCTTGACAGCGCTAGCGTACCTGCCGATGTGTTGGAGCATGAGAAGAAGATCCTGACCGAGCAGGTAATCAACGAAGGCAAGCCCGCCGCCATTGCGGAAAAGATCGTGAACGGTAAGATTGGTAAGTTCTATAAGGAAAACTGCCTGGTCGATCAGGCTTTTGTCAAAGATCCCGATCTGAACGTTGCCAAATATGTGGACGGCGTTGCCAAAGAGCTTGGCGTGCAGATCAAAATCTGCGAGTTTTGCCGTCTGGAAAAGGGCGAGGGCCTACAGAAAAGGGAAGACAACTTCGCGGATGAAGTTGCCAGCATGATGGGCTAATTTCCGCTGCCTTTTTCAAAGGATGAGATTGGTCATAGAGGGCGGCTGCAGCATTGCTGTAGCCGCCCTTTCCTGTATAGAGCTTGTCATAAAACCTTTTGTAAGGCGATATATATAATCGAAAGCCGCCGTGACCTTTGGAGCGTAATCGGCGGGTTTGATGGCGTCCGATTCAACGAGATGGAGGACATGGTATGCAGGTGCTGGATTTCTTAGTGGAATGGATTACCAAGATCAACGATATGGTGAATGACGTCGTATGGGGACCTCCCATGCTTTTGCTGTTAGTTGGCGTCGGCATCTATTTCACCCTCCGTACCGGTTTTTTTCAGGTGCGCCGGTTTGGATTCCTTTTGAAAACAACTATACTATCGGTTTTTCGTGATAAACATACCACCAAAAGCGACGATAAAAATGCCATCTCCCAATTTCAGGCCTTGGCTACCACTCTGGCGGCTACGATTGGAACCGGCAATATCGTGGGGGTGGCGACCGCCATTGGCACCGGCGGCGCGGGCGCGGTATTTTGGATGTGGGTATCGGCTTTCTTTGGCATGATGACCAGCTTTGCCGAGAATGTTTTGGGGATTTACTACCGCAAAAAGAATGAAAAAGGGGAGTGGTTGGGCGGCTCCATGATGTTTTTGGAGCATGGCCTTGGCTGTAAGTGGCTGGCGGTGCTTTTCGCTGTGTTCAGTCTCGTTGCCTCGTTCGGCATTGGAAATATCGCTCAGGTAAACGGTATTTCCGTGGCTCTGAACACATCCTTCCATATCCCTCCCATGGTCACTGGTATCGTGCTGGCAGTGGTCATCGCTTTTGTACTGCTTGGCGGGCTCAAACGGGTGGCGGTGGTCACCGAAAAACTGGTTCCTGGTATGGCGCTGCTCTATACCCTGGGTGCCATTGTCGTTATTGCGTTGAATTGGCGGCAGATTCCAGCCGCTTTTTCCGAGATATTCCGCAGCGCCTTCGATCTGCAGTCAGTGGGCGGCGGCGTCATGGGATACGGCGTTGCCCGCGCGATGCGTTACGGTATTTCCCGCGGCGTTTTCTCCAACGAGGCCGGGCTGGGCTCGTCAGTCATGGTCAATTCCTGTTCGAACGTGAAAGAGCCAGCGGTGCAGGGGATGTGGGGCGCCTTCGCCGTGTTTTTCGATACGCTGGTGATGTGCACTCTCACGGCCCTGATTGTCATTACTTCCGGTGCGCACCATCAGGGTTTGGAAGGGGTCGAAATCACGAATTTTGCCTTTACCACCACCATTGGAGAGGCAGGAGGAATGGTACTGAGCATTTGTATCCTGCTGTTTGCGTTTTCCACTGTGCTGGGCTGGTCGGTGTATGGAAGCAAAGCAGTGGAATATTTGTGGGGAAATCGGGCAGTATCCATTTATAAGCTTTGTTTTGCCGCCGTTGTTTTTGTCGGCGCGGTATCCAGCGTCCAGCTTGTATGGGATTTGTCCGATACCTTCAACGGCTTGATGGCGCTTCCCAATCTGGTGGGAGTGATTTTCCTGTCTGGGACGGTGATGAAGATAGCGAGGAATTATTTTGATCGCACCTTCCGCGGTGCTAACGTGCAGCCGATGCTCTCGGCCTATGACAAACAGAGCAGCGGTAGGTAGATGGATGATATTGGCCGATGAGAAAGGGGGAACATCCATGCTGGAACCGCGAGAAATTACGGTTTGGGCGATTTTGCTGCGGATTTTAGCAGCGGCTGTGTTGGGCGGTATTTTAGGAATGGAACGGGAACGCAAAAACCGTGCTGCGGGGCTGCGAACCTATATTCTCGTTTGTATCGGCGCTTGTGTCGTCATGATTACCAATCAATATGTTTATCAGGTGTTTCACACCAGTGATCCTGTCCGTATGGGCGCGCAGGTCATCAGCGGTATCGGTTTTTTGGGGGCGGGCACCATTATTGTCACCGCCCACAGCCGGATTCGGGGATTGACTACAGCGGCGGGACTATGGGCGGCCGCCTGCATCGGTTTGGCGATTGGCATTGGGCTTTATGAGGTTGCAGTTCTGGGAGGCGTCTTCATTTTTCTTGTGCTGACCTGTCTGCATGTCTGGGAGCGTCATATGGGGCGCAAGCAACGGCCGCTGTGTGTCTATGTGGAGCTGGAGGAGGGCGTTTCTCTGGGGAAATTTCTGTCCCAGGTGCGGCGGCAACAGGGGATTGCTTTAAGCGACTTACAGTTGGAACATGACGCTGGAGTGCCCGAGAACGCCGTTGCCTTTCTTGCCACTGTGCAGGAACAAAAATGTGCGGATCGTGCCGGTTTGATTGCTTCCCTGCGGGAAATGGAAGGAGTTCGCTTTTTAGAGACCCTATAATATTTCTTTCATGAGCTGACACTACCGGGAATCCGACGGGCCAACCGGTCGATATAAGTAGGAGTTGGAGCGCTTCCCGACTCGTTCTACTGCGCCAACGGCATGCAGTACATGCAGCGCGGTTTGGCAAGCTGCCCGGCTTTGAGGAACCTTTTCACATAACTCGCCCGAGGTAAAGGGCAGCGGAAGATCCTGCGGCAGAAGCGCTGCGTAATCGGCGGGAGTTTGCAGCAGCCAGGCTTTCTCCAACGAGAGGGGAATACGTTCGCAGCGGGTGGAGCCTTTTTTGCCGTCGTTGCTCCAACCGTTTTTGAGCCGGTATTCCTCTATTTCCATCGTGAGCAGACAAATACTCAGCCGGGGATTGCACAGATAAGATTTTATTTTATAAAGCTCGCTGAAAGCATCCAGCGGTGTGCCGTGTCGAGGGCTTTTCCGTCGGGCTGTGGTTTCTCCGCTGGCGGGGTCAATCCAAACCAGATGTTTCACGCTGGCAATGGGATACACTATCATAACCGGCGAGTGCTCCAAAAAAGTATCCAACTTACGCCGCAGACGATCCATCCCCC
>CABQCM010000190.1 GCA_902462665.1 uncultured Oscillospiraceae bacterium
CGGGGTGCCGGATTTCAAGCATAACGCGCAATACGACCTGTTTCTGTATGCTCTGGCAGGGTATTGGTATGACAACCGCAGCTTGATGGATATTGGCGGCTCCAGCGAAGATGCACAGCGCATGATCAATACCTTTGTGCAGGAGCTGAGATACGCGGAGGACGGTGTTGACGATGGCGGCGAATGAACTCGGGATTCGGGTAAACCCCGGGCAACTGCGTACTCTGGTACAGATACAGAAGAAACAGCAGCACCGGCCCAAGGGGCAGATTGAGCCAACCATACAGTGGGTAAGCGTCCGCCCGGAAACATCGGATTTTTATTGCCAGTGGATACCCGTACACGGCCGGGAGGTTTGGCAGTCGGAGCAATTAATGCTTCGGGAACCGGCCACCGTCCGTCTGCGGTATTTGCCCGAGGTAACCCCATCGTGCAGGTTGGTCAGAGATGGGATGCTTTATGAAATTATCAGCATAGACCATGTGCGGGAGCGCAAGCAATGGACAGAGCTGAAAGTTCAAAGAATGGAGGCGGCAAAATGACGTGAAAGAGCAGCTTCAATTGACGCTGGATAACGAATTTTATGGTTCGGTAGAGGTTGTAAGCGAGGAATTGCTGCCAGAGATGACCTCTTTGCCGGAACAGTACATTGTTTACACCGTCATTGGCCGTTATCCGATGAACTATTCAGACAACCGACCACGCTGTATGGTGGAACGTGCCGAGGTGGCATGTTATGCCAAAAACATCTGCGCTAAAGAATCGCTCCGAGAGCGGGCGGTGAAAGCGTTATGGGCTGACGGTATTGTGGTGGATGGCGCTGGGTATGATATCGCCCTTGGCAAGGATTCCAAATACTATGGCTGCGCTATTGACTGCTCGAGGACGGTGACGCTGTGAATTACATTGATGTGAATCAAATCGCCTCGACAATTGTGGTGGAAGTAAAAAACGCAGTCGGCACGGAACACGCTCGCGTGATGAAGATTTTGCGCCACATGGCAGATGTTGCGTGTATGCGAGTGAAAGAAAATAGCCCGGAAGCCGATAAAAGTCAGCACAGAAGCGGGCGGTACAAACGAGGCTGGCGGGTTGACGACCGAACCAACGAATACCCGCCGTCTTATGTCGTGTCCAACTCAAAATATCAAATCGTCCACTTGCTGGAAGATGGCACGGACGAACGGAAGAAAATTTGCACCGGACAGCCTACCGGTCGAGTAGACCCCGACGCGCCCGAGCGGCATAACGTCAAAAGGGCATATGAAGAAGTAGTCCAAATGTACCAAGACGAGTTTTAGGAGGAATTGCATTGAATAATTCAGTAGGATTTCACGGCGTAGAGGGCGTAAAATACTGCCCACGCGTCAACGGCCAAAAAGGAACCACTATGATCGACGTACCGTTTGCACAAAGCATCGCGCTTAATACGGTACTCAGCAACACCGACCGACACGCGGACAACCGTCTGGTGCTTCAAATTCCCAGTGATGACGGTTACGAGGGAACCTTTGGAGCGTCCGCACGCAACGACGATTTGGAAAAGGCACTCGGGTACATGAACGAAACCGCCACCGGATTACTGAAAACCAATGTGCCTTATTACAGTCGCGGGGATTTCTTCTATACCTTCAAGGCGGAGTTTGAAAACGCCCCCGCGCAGGTTTACAAGGTGTGGCTGCTCAATGTTCAGTGCGGAAAAACCGCTGAAAATGCCAGCACAGACACCAATTCCATTACTTTCGGGGCCTACGAGTATCCGCTTCGGGTCTACGGCGACGACGCTGTCACTTCCAGCGGTGAGGCGTACTTGGATAGCAATGGTTTCCGGCGGGTGGTTACTATGATGGTGTCCCGTCCGGGAGATGACGGATATGATACCTTTGGCAACCAGGTTCCCTCGCCGGTTATGGCGGCGGTTCCGACCTTGACCAAGGCCACTATCACCGGCACGGCGAAAGTGGGCGAAACACTGAGCGTGACACTGACCTATTCGTCCGATTCTCCCGTGCCAAATCTGGCTTATCAGTGGAAATCGGCCTCAACCGCATCGGGTAACTTCGCCAAAATCAACGGCGCCACCGGTGCAATCTTTACGCCAAGCACTTCCTTGGTCGGAAAGTTTATCAAAGTGACGGTAACCGCGTCGGGGCAGAGGCCACCAGTGAAGCTACGACGGCCGTGGCTGCGGCAACGGCCTAAAACAACAAACGCCCCGGTTCTTGATGGAACCGGGGCAACGACTTAGGCCGGATGCTTCTGATGGGAGAGGCGGTTATTTTATGAAAGCTACACGAAATGCGCTTTAGGAGGCTAGTATGCAGATATCAATTGGAGACAAACGCTATTTTGCCAGTCCGGCAGCCATTACGCTGCTGCGATACCGCGCTTTGTTCGGTGCATCTTTCGTGTCGGAATTTTTAAGTAGCGGAGTCGACCCGCGCCCGGCTTTAGCCAAGCTTGTTTACGCCTCTCTGGAGGACGCCCGGCGGCCTTGCTGGGAGGATTATATCCATACTGTGCGCAGTCAAATGAATTTTTATAACGATGCGGTTACTTTGCTGCATGAAACGATGAAGTCACCCAACGAGAGCGGGCTGTTAAAGCAAGCGAACACCGATGCGGCAGGGACGGAGATTACCGATTTTGACGAGGCGAAAATACTTTCTTTGTGTATGGAATGCGGCGCGCCGGAATGGTTGTTTTTGCGATTCCCGATATTTTTTATCGTGGATATTCTGGTGCGCGTTGCTGCGGCGCGAAATCAGGAACTAAACGAGGCGGGACAGAAGCGGTACACGCCAATGACTGCCTCTCAAATTCGCAATTTATATTTGTGAGGTGAAATTATGCCGGGTGGCCAGACAACGAGAAAAAGCTGGATTATGAGATTTGGGCTGCAATCGGATATTGCAGACAAAATGAGAGAAATCGAATCCAGTGCAGATCAAGCGCAAAAAACACTGAACCTGATAAAAACCAACCTGAAAGGCGGGTGGGACGCCTCCCGTTTCCAGGAGGCTCAAAATCTCGCCAAAAAATTGGTGGAGCAGACCAAAGAAAAGCTGGCGTCTCTGCGCAGTGAATTCACGCGGATTTCCAATACCCCCGATGGGATTGAAAATAGAGCCGCAAAGCTCAAAAAAGTCGAAAAGGAAATCTCCAGCACCAAAAAGGCGATTCAAGACGGCGGAGAGGCTGCCAAGGAGGCCCAGAAGAAACTCAATAAGCTCAACCGCGAGCAGGAAAAGCTGAGTAACTCGCCCGATGGAATTGAGAACAAAGAATACAAGCTCAAAAACCTTGGCGACGAAATCCTTGCCACAGAAAATAAACTTCGGAAGTTGAACAAACAGATGGCCGAAGTGAACGAGCTGAATCTGAATCGGCTTATTAAAAGCTTGGAAACCGCAGGCGACCGTTTGGATAAGGCGTCTCAAAAAACCAAGTATTTGTCCGCGGCGGCAGCGGGGGGCTTGGTAGTCTCCGCAAAGGCGGCCATGGACTACGAATCCGCATTTGCAGGCGTCGAGCAAATGGTGGAGGGCACCGACGAGGAACTTCAAAAAATCAATAACGACATCCGCGAAATGGCGTTGACTACCCCGCAGTCAGCTACTGTGCTCGCCGGCATTGCAAAGGACGCAGGGCAGTTGGGCGTATCCACGCCTTATGTGACTGAGTTTACAAAAATGGTAGCCGATCTCGTTTCGGTAACGGACCTCGGCGCGGAAGAGGGCGCGGCCAACCTCGCCAAATTCGCCAACGTCCTGCAAATGGACGAGAAGTATTACAGCAACTTGGGCTCCACCATCTTACAGCTCGGCAAAAGCGCGGCCTCTGCTGAAACCGAGATCGTGGACATGGCGCAGAAAGTCGCGGCGACCGGCAATCTAACCGGGATGACTGCGCCGCAGATTATGGCTTATTCCACCGCTTTGTCCGATGTAGGCATTGAAGCTGACGCGGGCGGTTCGGCTCTTTCCAAGCTGCTGCGCCGGATGCAGATTGCAGTGGAGACCGGCAACAAGGATTTAAAAAAATTTGCGTCGGCCGCCGGGATGTCCTCCAAAGAATTCGTTGCGGCGTTTCGAGATGATGCG
>CABQCM010000191.1 GCA_902462665.1 uncultured Oscillospiraceae bacterium
GTTTTGCAGACTTTTCCCTTTGGTGAAAGCGGCTCCGATGGCGGGCAAAGCAAAGGATGAAGCAATATTCATTGCAGTAGAAAAGGCAATATCGTCCGTAATTGTCTTTAAATCATCACCATGAATCGCACCCTTTGCGGCTGTAACCGTGGCATCTACAGGAACATCGGTTGTAATGTTTCCCAACGCCTTCCCCATATAAGCCGCCAGTTTTGGGTGCTTTCCAAAAAACTTACCCTTAGAAAGAGACTTGGTAATATCGCTGGCTACCTTTTCGCCTGAGCCACCAGTTAAAGCATAAGACACGATCATGTCCTCCGCCATTTCCGCCGCAACATTTCCCAGCATTTGCCCCTGTGCCGACGCTCCCAACAGCTGCATATCCCGAGAGTTTGGAGATATGTCGATTCCAGCCTCGGCCAATCCAGCGACGGCAGCTGGATCATTTTGCAGCATATCGTTGATTTCGTCTGCGGTAAACGGCTCGAATTTTCCTTTGCTGAACGTGGTCGCAGGCGCATTCTTCAAGAGCTGTGTGTTCCACTCTTTGGCTGTCTTCTCCATATTCGATTGGGCTGCGGCAGCAGACGACACATCGTCAAACATACCCACAACAGGCATGTTCAACCGAAAACCTTTTGCCGCACCTTCGCGCGATGCCTGCAAATTTGCGCTAAGCTGCTTGTAGTCATCGTCGGTTTGAAGATTTTCTACCATCTGATTCCCCATACCAAAAGGCGTATATGCTTTGATGAATTCTGCCGCCACCTTACCAGACGTTACATTTCCCTGTTTTCCTTCCAGCATTTGTTTGGTTGCTTTTGCTCTATCCCAAAAATTCATGTAGCCTGGTGTCGTGTCCACCGGATTTTCAATACGCGCCCGATACTGCTCATAATCGCCTAATGTTTTCAATATTTGTTCAGTGGTCTGTCCTTTGGCTTTTGCGTCAGCAACAATTCGGTTATAGTACTCGCGCGAGCTATCCACCTGCGCCCGTCTGCCATCCAGCTTTGGCAGGGTTCCAAATTTAGTGACGATAGCTTCATCGGGCGATTGTTCAATCTCTCTGGGCAAAAAAGTGGAGGCTTGCGGTTCGATGCTTTCAATCTCCTGCCTGGCTCTTTCCTGCCTCGTTGGTGAAATGGCCAGCCCGTACTTGGATTGTTGCACCCCTGCCTGATGTTTGTGTAGTTGTTCCTGAGCAAATTGCCGCACCGCCCGGTTGGCTTCGCCCTTCAGCTCCACGTCGCGTGTGGCAAGGTTGCTCACGCCTTGGTGCATTTTTGCTTGATACTGTTGCTGGCGCTCCTGCGCCTGCTTCCTATCGGCCGCATATTGCTCGTTTGCTTTCACAAAGATATCGTTTTGTGCTGGCCGCCTTTTTTGCATGAGTTCATCCAGTGTCAAAGAGAATCTCCTCCTTTTAGTGGCTCAAGCTTCGGCTTTGAATCTGTGCGGCCCCCAATCGGGCTAACCCATTATAACCAGAATACTCCGTAAGCCCAGCCGCAGACATTGCAGCATCAAATGCTGCCAATGCAGCTCCGCCGTCATCTCCATTGAAATTGGAAACGTAGTTAATTTTTGAATTTCCGTTTTTATCGTAAGATGCGGTTGCGTGAAAATAGCGGTTGAAAATCATTTGCGCTACACTTTGTCTGGCGGTTTCGTCTTGATATGTCACAGCGTCGGTTGAGGCATTTTTAACCATATACTGCGAAGCGAGACTTTTTCCTAAAGTTGTGCCATTATCAATAAAATCGCTGTAATCCGTTGATGCGTTTCCCCCATTTGAGCCATAATACGCATCAATACCTGCCTTGTTGGCATAAGCGTTTGTATCCACTTGGGCAGAATAACCGATCTTGTCTTTGTCCAAGGTGTTTTGCAGCCTCATGTTGTCCTGCGTATATCCCTGCTGCACGCCGTCGCGCTTCAAAGTAAGGTCGCTGTCCAAAATCATATTATTCCTTGTATACTCGTTCTGTTTTTCCATCGTATCAAAGTTATGTTGATAATCGTTCAGCCTCCACATGGAGTCATACGCCCGATCGTGCTCCTTATCGGCGTAAGCGTCGGCCTTTTCCATGCCCTGCTGCTGATATTGGAGCGCCGCGTCGGCTTTGGCCTTATCCCGCTCCGCAAGGATTTTGGATATGGCGCTACGGATTTCCAGTTCCGCATTCCGCTGCTGGGTGCTGATATCCCCCGCCGTTTTGGAGTGGGAGGCCTGTAGCCCCGCCTGCTGCGAACGGTTCAGCCCGGAATTCTGCTGGCCTTGCATTGCCATTTGGTCGCTGATTCTGCGCGCGGCGACTTGCAGTTCGTAGTCGTTCTCCCTGCGTGCGCTGTCATACTGCGCCGGAACCTGTGAAAGCAGTCCTTTTTGATAGTCCACGGACGGAGCATAGGCCGCGTCAATGTTCTTCTGCGCCTGCTGTCCCAACTGATCGTACCGCTCTGCATATCGTTTCGCCGTGTCCCGGAGATCCGCCTCGTCAATCAATTCTTTGTAATTCTGCCTATATTCCGCCATACTACATCCTCCTTTAATGAATACCGCCCAACAGGGTCAGCGTCGCGGCAGGGGATTCGTTCAGGGACAACCGCCCCGCCTCGCTGCTCTCGATCGTAATTCCCACCCGGCGTACCGGCTTGCGCTGGGGGGACAGCCGGAAAGCCTTGTCCATCCTGCTTTCACGGCTTTCTGGATACAGCGTCGCTATGGGCACCTCGCTATCGTCAAACTGTCCTGTTACGTTCACAACGGCCTCGGTATCGCCCGACAACGACATGGTCATGCCGCTAAGCGCTTTGAGAGCGTATGGCTCGCCTAGATCGTACCCTTTGCTGACATACCGTTTTTTATATCCCATTTCTGCCGTGCCGTTATTCGACAGTATCAAATCACTGTGGTGGTCTATATCCATCAAAAAAGCCTGATCTGCGCTAAATAACACAGGTTCTCCATTTAAACCGCACGCCCCCATCGTAAAGCTGACAGGGAAAGAGAAACGATACCATGCGAGCGAACGCTGCGCTTTTTCTGTGTTCGATGTGTCGGGATAGGGGGTAATCCGATAATTCCATGCCCATGCCTCCCGTCCGCTGATCAAAATATAATATCCGCCGTAGTTGAAAGAGGCGGTTAAAATTCTTGGATAAACCGAATCCTGTGCCGCATCGGGGATGGGGGCCGGAATGCCGTCCATTACCGCCTCAATATTCATGGAAAGCTCCCGTATGCTGGCAGTGCTGTACTGCGATAAAGAGCGCAGTAAATAAATTTTGTTGCCTGTACCGAGCCATACCAGATGGTTATTAATGAGTTGAATGCTTCCTTTGCTCCAGCAGCCGATTGAATCATTGATACAGGTACAGGTATATTGTGGATGCTCTCGTTCCTTTCCATCCGGCCCCAAACGGGTTGCAAAGCCATGGTAAGTGATTGCATAGGTACTGTTGCGCTTGAATACAATCAGGGCGTTTCCCTGCTTTGCCATGGCAACAATCGGTTCGCCTGGTGCGCCTACCGCGATGTTGTAATCTTCGGGGAAATAGCGGTTTGGAAAGCTTGGCGAGGAATAATACACCAAATCCGGCGATTTCCTGTTTCCAGCTACAAAAAGATGCCCTCCGCCTCCCAGTGAATGCGTCTCTCCTCCAAACCACGCACAATCCACGCAATCCGATATAACGCTTCGCATATCTCCCAAATCTTCCGCTGATTCGGTTTCGATAACTAGGTTGTTGGTGGCTGTGCCATCCATGCCGCGCGGGAGAATAAATCCCTGGTAATCGTCCGAACTTCCGCTTTCATTTGTACTTTCACATACCCAGAAAAAACCATAGCGATAAAACAGCAGAACGAAAACATTATGCGTCTCGTTTTTAAACATTGGACCGCTGAGCGTCACGGTATTGGAACGTCCTGAAAACGGAGCGGTGCCAGTGCTGGCCGGTATCGTGAACACCGCTTCCTGATAACCCCCGTTATAGTAAGTGTAGGTGATGGTGTGTTCGGCAGCCGGATTGATGTTTCTTTGCGAAAGTTGAAACGCAAAGGTTCCGCTTGTTGTAAAACTCTCCCTCCACCTCCT
>CABQCM010000192.1 GCA_902462665.1 uncultured Oscillospiraceae bacterium
GTGATCCGGGCGATCGATGGCCATCCCGAGGCGCGTCACATTCTTTATTTGGGGGACGGCGTGGAAGCCCTCGAAGATCTGCCGCGGCAATATCCCGGCCGCCGGTTTACCTTTGTACGTGGAAACAACGACTTTGGATGCGACTGCCCGGAAGAATGCCTTTTGGAATTTGAGGGCGTGCGCATTTTTGCCACACATGGGCATCGATACGGCATCTATTACGGATACGACGAGCTGCTGCGACAGGCTCAGGCGCTGGGCGCTCAAGCTGCGCTGTGTGGTCATACCCATGTGGCCAAAACCGATTTTTCCCGTGGCATCGTCCTGCTGAACCCCGGCTCCATCGCCCGTTCCCGCTGTGGGCCGGCCTCCTACGGCGGGCTGGACATTACCCCGGCCGGGATCGTTCCTCTCATTTTTACCGTCGCCCGGTAGGCCGGGCAAACAACGCTTTCAACAGGAGGGCTCACAGATGATCGACCATTCCCATCGCGCGCAGGAGCTACAAAAGCGTCTTGCCCCCACCGGAGTAATCCATCGGGTGGTGGAATTGCCGGAAACCGACTCAACTAACCTTCGCCTCAAGGAAGGAGATTATCCTCCCGGCACCCTGCTTTTCACGCTGAACCAACGCCGTGGCCGAGGCCGCCTGGGGCGGGAATGGAGCGCGCCCGCAGGCTCCTGTCTGGCCATGTCGGTGCTGCTGCCTCCCTCGCTGCCGGATGAAACAACGCGCCCTCTGCTTCCGCTGTGCGCCGCTCTGGCGGTGTGCGAGGGACTAAAGCAAGTCTGCGGCCGCGATGACTTTCTCATTAAGTGGCCCAATGACATCATATGCAGCGGGCTCAAAATTTGTGGCATTCTTTGCGAACATAGTTTTTTTGATCAGCAGCAGCGCACTGTCTGCGGCATGGGGATTAATCTCACTCAATCCCAGGAGGATTTCACCCGAGAGGGTCTGCCTCACGCGGGCTCCCTCGCCATGCTCTGCAACGATCCCCCCCCGGCGGAAATGGTGGCTGCTGCGGTCTGCGGCGCTTTGGCAGAGATTTTAAAGCAGACCCAGCAAAACGGAGTCGCCGCGCTGCTGCGCGCCTATGCTGAGCGCAGCGCCACCCTGGGTCGCCAAGTGCGGATTTTAAATGGAAAAGAAGACTTTACCGGCATCGCAGATAGCCTGACCAGCGACGGTTCTCTCGCTCGCACCGTCTGCGCCGGCGAGGTTTCGGTGCGGGGATTATACGGCTACTTGCCGGAAAACGACAGCCATGCATAAACACCAAACGTTTTTTGTCATAAACAGCCTCAAAAAAGGCGGCTCATTTGTTGCAAATATCACTTGAAGAAACCAGATATATCCTATATAATAGAGCTTAGAAATCACCAACCACCACATGTTGTGGTTAATATTTCCATAAATACCGGAGGGAACCAGAGATGATCACAACCATTAAAAAACGGGACGGACGGACGGTCGCTTTTCACTCGGACAAAATCGCCGATGCAGTATTTAAGGCCGCGCAGGCCATTGGCGGCACCGACCGCGATATGGCCGAGGATATTGCTCGGCAGGTATGCGATTACCTGGAGCAGCTTCTCAGCGGGGGTGACCCCACAGTAGAGCAGGTGCAGGATGCGGTGGAAAAGGTTCTCATTGAGAACGGTCACGCGCGTACCGCCAAGGAATTTATTCTTTACCGCGCCGAACGTACCCGCGTGCGGGAGATGAACACCCGCCTGATGAAAACCTTGGGCGATTTGACCTTCCTGGACGCAAAGGAGAACGATGTCAAACGGGAAAACGCCAACATCGACGGGGATACCTCCATGGGCACCATGCTCAAATACGGCTCGGAGAGCGCCAAGCAGTTTTATGAAATGTTCGTGCTCAACCCAGTGCATTCCAAGGCGCACCGGGAGGGGGATATTCACATCCACGATCTCGACTTTCTCACCCTGACCACCACCTGCTGCCAGATTGATCTCGACGAGTTGCTCACCGGCGGCTTTGGCACAGGCCATGGTTTTTTGCGGGAGCCGGGGGACATTTCCAGTTATTCGGCTCTGGCCGCCATCGCCATTCAATCCAATCAAAACGACCAGCACGGAGGACAAAGTATCCCCAACTTTGATTATGCGCTGGCCAAGGGCGTGGCCAAAACCTATCGCCGGCTTTATCTCAAAAATATGGGCAAATCCCTCGAGCTTTTGTCGGGCGCGGCCAACGCCGACGAACTGGTAAAGCAGGCGTGGGAAACATTGTCCGCCGAACAGGGGCTTTCCCCCATTCTCGCGGGCGACAACGGCTACGGCGAGGCGGAGGCACAGTGGCTTTGCGCTCATGGGATGGAAGCGGCCGACGTGAGCAAAGCGCAGGAATTTACCCTTTCCCGGGTGGAGCGGGAGACCGACCGGGCAACCTATCAGGCCATGGAAGCTTTGGTGCATAATCTCAATACCATGCACAGCCGCGCCGGGGCGCAGATTCCCTTTTCCTCCATCAACTACGGCACCGACACCTCACCCGAGGGCCGCATGGTCATCCGCAATATCCTGCTGGCCACCGAGGCGGGACTTGGGCACGGCGAAACTCCCATTTTCCCCATTCATATTTTCAAGGTAAAAGAGGGGGTCAGTTACAACCCCGGCGACCCCAACTACGACCTGTTTAAACTGGCCTGCCGGGTCAGCGCCAAGCGTTTGTTCCCCAACTTTTCGTTCCTGGACGCGCCGTTTAACCTGCAATATTACAAGCCGGGCCATCCGGAAACTGAATGCGCTTACATGGGCTGCCGCACCCGGGTGCTGGGCAACGTATACGATCCCTCCCGTGAAATCGTCAACGGGCGGGGCAATCTTTCCTTCACCTCGGTGAACCTGCCCCGCATCGCGATTCGCAGTCATGGGGATATCGATCTCTTTTTTGAGGATCTCGACCGCAAGATCGACCTGGTCATCGCGCAGCTGCTGGAGCGTTTTGAAATCCAGTGCCGCAAGCGGGTGTATAATTACCCCTTCCTCATGGGGCAGGGCGTGTGGATCGACTCCGATAAGCTGGGCCCCAACGACGAGGTGCGCGAGGTATTAAAGCACGGCACCCTCACTATGGGCTTTATTGGTCTGGCCGAAGCCCTCAAGGCCCTCATCGGCGTTCATCACGGCGAAAGCCGCGAAGCGCAGAATCTGGGACTGGAAATCGTAGGCTACATGCGCCGGCGCATGGACGAAGCGGCAAAACAGTACGGGCTGAATTTTTCCCTCATCGCCACCCCGGCCGAGGGGCTGTCCGGCCGGTTTGTACGCATCGACCGAGAGCTGTTTGGCTCTATCCCCGGCGTGACCGACCGGGATTATTACACCAATTCCTTCCATATTCCGGTATATTACGGCATCACCGCGATGGAAAAGATTCGGCTCGAGGCCCCTTACCACAATCTGACCAACGGCGGGCACATTACTTACATCGAAATGGACGGCGATCCCACCCAAAATCTCGAAGCCTTTGAGGCTGTCATCCACGCCATGAAGGAAGCGGGCATTGGCTACGGCTCGGTCAATCATCCGGTCGACCGCGACCCGGTGTGCGGTTATACGGGCATCATCAACGACGTCTGTCCCCGCTGCGGACGCACGGCCGACGAACATGACGATCACCCCATCGAGCGCATCCGCCGCATCACCGGCTACCTGGTGGGCACTCTGGATCATTTTAACAACGCCAAAGCCGCCGAGGTTCGCGACCGGGTGACCCACTCGCTCGGCACCGGAAAGGGCGAATTCGAGCAGGTTTGACCCGCATGCGGCGGTAGGCGCGGAGCGCATAGTCTCTTAGTTTTACGATTCATTTGGCGCCTGCCCGCTTTTGAGTTATTTGGTTCCAACCACGTTTTTTATTCAGAAACCGGCTACATACACAGCCGTCAAAGGAGAGCGGAGCATGAACGACGTCCTTCCCCTGCGCCTGGCAGGGGTCATTCGGGAATCGGTGGTCGATGGGCCGGGGTACCGCTTTGTGGTATTCACCCAGGGCTGTCCTCATCGCTGCGAGGGATGCCATAATCCCGAAACCCACGATTTTGAGGCAGGATATGTCTCG
>CABQCM010000193.1 GCA_902462665.1 uncultured Oscillospiraceae bacterium
TGTCGGCTCGTCGAGGATCAGAAGTTTTGGCTGCATCACCATCACGGAGGCGAGATTTAAAAGTTGCTTTTGCCCTCCGGAAAGCTCTGTCACGTTCTTGTAAAACCAGTTCTGTATCCCGAAAAACGACGCCATTTCCGCCACGCGCCGCCGGATTGTCGGCGTGTCATATCCAAGGCTTTCCAATCCAAACGCAAGCTCATGCCATACCTTATCCGTCACAATCTGATTATCAGGAGATTGCAGGACGAAACCGATTTTCGACGCGCTGTCCCGCTCTGTCATTTTAGAAAGCGGGGTGCCTTCAAACAGAATTTCACCCTCCAGCGTCCCATGTGGAGCAAGCTGCGGCTTGAGTTGACGAAGAAGGGTGGATTTGCCGCAGCCGGACTGCCCGCAGAGTACCAAGAAATCACCTGCACGCATGTTCAGAGACAGCCCATTTATGGTAGGCTTTTGTGTTTCGGGATAGGTAAAGGTCAAATTTTTGACTGTAAGGATTTCCATGTCCGCGCCTCCTTTCCATCGATCATCACAGGCGTGATGCACAATGCAAAATAGACAATCTCAAAGCTGACGGTCAGCGGCTCGGCAAGCACCCCACGGATACTTGGAAAATACCGCCAGTGAAGCCCTCCTGAAAGGCTTCCGCTAAGCAGATAAATTCCGCAGAAGCCGAGCCAAAGGAGCGCGGCTTTGTCCCTGTCCGTAAGGGTATAGATAGAAAACGCAGTCCGCCCTTTCAAACCGTAGCCGCGCCCTTTCATGCTGTCTGCCGTCTCAATCGCGTTTTCCAGCGACCAGGTGATCATGATGGAAAAGCATGTGAATGCACATTTCAGCCGCTTCCACAGGCTGCCATTTGACATATCTCGTCCCATACCCGCCTGCGCTTCCCTCACGGCTTCAAACTGTGCCTTGAACTTCGGAACAAAGCGGAGCGTCATGCTGAGCACAAGGGACATCGCCGGAATGATGCGTCCGAACAGATAAACAAACTTATCGCTTGTCATGACGGCTGTATAACAGCCGAACCACAACAGGACAGATACCAGCATGACAGCGGCGGCTATGCCATAAAGAATGCTTTCCAGCGTCAATGGATTGCCTGTCGGAAGATAGCACAAAATCACACTGCCCTGATGATTGAAGGCGGGGTTGATGATTGCCGTGACAAGCATCAGGGGAAGAGCATAGCGGAGCAGAAAACAAACGGATTTCCTGCCGTTGAGTAGTATGTGATAGCAGACGGCGCAGAAAAGCGAAATCATAAGGCAAACGGGATGCATGAAAAACATGCAAAACCCGATTACCAGCCCGAAATATAGAAAATTCACCAGTGGATGGCATCCGCTGAAAGCATCTTTGTTTTTCATCCCGTTCACCTCCTGAAATTCATCCCATTCATCCTCCGATGGCGTTCGAGCCGTCGATATCTTTTCCCAGATCACAGGTGTATCGCCACTCGATTGTTTCCCCCTGCTTCAGCTGATAGCGGCTACACCCGTAATTGGGATACCAGCCGTCCACCCGGTACATCCACCCAGATCCGCTGCCACAGTCAAACTCATAGAGATTGCCGATGCCCTCCACATAGGCGCTGTTATACATCGGCGTCCATGAGGCTTCCATGTGGATGCGATTTTCACGGCAAACCCGTTTCAGCACATCGTATACCGATTCGCCCTCATAAAAGGTCACGGTCTGCGATGCGAAAATAACACCGTCTTTTGGGAGGACGTCCAGCTTATCCGATTCCAAATCGCTCAAATGATTGAGAATAGAAGAGCATTCAATGGAAAGGGTGCAGGTATAGATTTTCTTCGTATCGACTATTTGATTCTCTGGCTCGGCGGGAAGCGGCTTGCCTTCCGGGACTGGATCGGTTTTGTACTTGTCCTGTTCGGTATCGTTCCCATCGGAGATTGGTCTTTTGCTTTCCGCAGGAGCAGAAGAAATCTCCGGTTTTTCTGTTTGAGTCGGAGGCATTTGTATTTCGGGCGGCGTTGTACTCTGTAATGGTTCCGACGACGGTGAACTGTCCGTTTTTTCGTAAGAAGCCGAGGAAGAGCTATCCGGCACAGGTTCACTCGATGGGCCCGTCGATGAAGCTATATACTCCGATTCCAAATTCGGGGTAATGAGGAATGCGCCTGTTTGCACTTCCGGCGAGAAGTTCAGGATGCTTTTGCCTTGGCTTGTGCTTGTGAGCGTTACCTGCTGTTCTTTTCCATCCCCTGCCGTCAAGACTGCACTTTGTGCATTCCAGCTATCGTTCAGATAAATGGAAAGTGTAGGCGAGAAACCAAAGCTTTCCTCGGAAAGAAAACGGAAAGCAAGCCTTTCGCTGTTTGCTTCTGTTATTTCAAGGCCGAGGTTGCAATCCTTTGTTTCTTTCACATCGCTGCCGAAGATCACCCATTCATAGCGGATGCCGCCCGATTCTCCGATAAAGGTAACCGCCTTGTTTTCCAGCTTTAATTCTGTGAAAATATCGGCGAAAATGATCCCATCCTCCGGGACAGTAATGCTGTCCGCAAGGGTGACCGGCTGTTTGTTCAGCGAATCACAGCTGCAAAGCACACCGACAATACACGCCAGTGTTAAAAGCAGGCATAGTATTCTTTTCATAGAGCCTCCATTCTGCCGCAATGTATGCGGCAAAAGCGGAATTCCCCTGTACTGAAAACGGCACAGGGGAATCTTGCCAAAAGCGATGAAACCTCGCTTTTATTCTTGTTTTTCTTTGCGTTTCCTTACAGACGCCAGCGCAAGTCCGAAAAGAGACAGTAGCATCAGTCCGAAACACACCGCCACATTGGATGTATCGCCCGTCTGCGGATTTTGCACCGCATCGCCATTCAGCTTGGTGGAATCGTCCGGTTGATTGTTATTACCGGGAACTGTTGTTTGATTGCCGGAGTTGTTATCATTGGGCTTTACGTTCGGCTCTTTGCTTGTTCCGGGATCCTCCGTGCTGACTGATACCGGCTGCCAAACGGCATACGGGATCAAATGATCCGTATCAAACACAAGCCTTCCATCTTTGAAAACGGCGTTTACGTCAACCGCGTTGCCGGATTTGTCAAGATAGAACACCTTGCATTCTGAGGCGTCGTAACCCTCTGGAACAGGAATGGAAACCGTGATCATGCCGTCTGGTTGGATTTCCACATTGTTTTTCAAAAGGTACAGGTCATACAATGTGAATTTTCCGTCCTTCAATGCAGCTTTGGCTTTCTCATATCTGTCCCCGGAAGTCAGAAGTCTGACTTCAAGCTCTACCTGATCGGTCAGTATATCCAATGTTCCGGTAACGGTTACGCCCGTACCGTTGACATCGGACAGGATAACATTTTTGTCCTCCGGCTTAGGTTTCGGCGTATCCTGCTCAGTCTGCAAGGTAACGTCGCTCATGTCATACAAGCCTGTTTTGCCGTCCTTCAGACGGGCGAATGCAGCCAGTGCATAATAGCCCTGCTCGGTCGCCATACCGTTTAACTCTCCATCCATGGTGTGGCGGAATCCGCCGTCCGTATAGAATGCCAGAAGTGCGTCTACCACAGAACAGCCGTTTTTGATAAACCTTGCGTCTGACGCAGGATCGATTCCCAGCGCTGTCAGCGCAACGATGACCTGTGCGCAGGATTCGCTGTTGAGCGTATTCCAGCTGAGATATCCGCCGGCAGTTGTCTGCAATGCAGACAGACAATCAAGCGCTTTGTCCACAGCGACTTTTACCTCTGCGTTCGTCTGGTAATACGGCGCTAAAGCCTGAATAGCCATCGCCGCCGTTGGCAAGCTGCGCATTAAGGATCTCACTGATTAGTGCGTCGCGGGTCACATCGCCGGCAGGTATTTCGTAATTATGGGAATCAAAGGCGATGAGCGTCCAGATGGGACCGTTAATCCCCTGTTTTTTCACATAGCTTATATCGGTAAGACCCGCAAGCAGATTGTGACCGCCGACATTGGTGACGTCATAGCCAAGAGCCGTCAAAGCCAAAATGATGCGGGCGTTGTCGGTGGATTTTGCTCGGTGGAGCT
>CABQCM010000194.1 GCA_902462665.1 uncultured Oscillospiraceae bacterium
CAGTCTCTAGCCGAGGCGCACGGTTACTCGGTGGTTCGACAGTACGTCGGCCACGGCGTAGGCGCGAGCCTGCATGAAGCGCCTGAAGTTCCCAATTTTGGTACGCCCGGTCGGGGCGTACGTCTGCTGCCGGGCATGACCCTGGCGATTGAACCCATGATTAATGTCGGCGCCCCGGGGGTCAAGGTTCAGCCGGACGGCTGGACGGTACTCACGGCCGACGGCAGCCTTTCGGCTCATTTCGAGCATACCGTCGCGATTACGCCCGACGGGCCGGTCATTATGACCCGCCCCTGAGGAGGACAGAAAAGCGATGGAACTGGAAATTGGCCGGATCGTCTGCTCTAAGGCTGGCCGGGATCAAGGCGGATGGTTCGCCGTGGTAGGCTGGGAAGGGGAGTATTTCCTTCTGGCTAACGGCAAAGAGCGTCCGCTCGAGCGTCCCAAACGCAAACGAAGAATTCACTTAAGTGTCACCAACACCGTGCTGGAGGAATCCTCCATGCGGTCTAACCGTGAATTACGACGAGCGCTGCAACAATTGTGAGGGGGAAAAAGCATGTCCAAGCAGGATATGATCGAAATCGAAGGTACCGTAGTGGAGGCGCTGCCCAACGCAGTGTTTCGGGTCGAGCTTCCCAACGGTCACAAAATTTTAGCCCATATTTCCGGCAAGCTGCGTATGAATTTCATCCGCATTCTGCCCGGGGACAAGGTCACGGTCGAAATGTCGCCATACGATCTGACCAAGGGGCGCATCACATGGCGTTCAAAATAGGGCGCGTAGGCGTCCGCGATTGTCCGACCAAAGAGGAGGGTATTCAATGAAAGTCAGACCTTCTGTCAAAAAAATCTGCGAGAAATGCAAGATCATCAAGCGCAAGGGACGGGTCATGGTGATCTGTGAGAATCCCAAGCACAAGCAGCGCCAGGGTTAACCTGCGCAAACTCAAATACGGAGGTGCAATCAAACAATGGCGCGTATTTCAGGTGTTGACTTGCCCCGCGAGAAGCGGGTGGAGATCGGTCTTACCTACATCTACGGCATCGGCCGCAAAACGGCCAATGATATTCTCAACGCCACCGGCGTCAACCCGGACGTTCGAGTAAAGGATCTGTCGGAGGACGACGTTTCCAAGCTGCGTGAGTATATCGACCACAACCTGCACGTGGAGGGCGATCTGCGCCGCGACACGGCGTTCGATATCAAGCGTCTGATTGAAATCGGCTGCTACCGCGGTGTGCGTCACCGCAAGGGACTGCCGGTGCGCGGTCAGCGTTCCAAGACCAATGCCCGCACCCGTAAGGGCCCCAAGAAGACCATCGCCAACAAGAAGAAATAAGCAGGATGGTTCACAGCGGGAAAAGGGGATTTTCCCGCCGGGCCTCGTCCGTGTTGGCGTTTTCGGTCGCCGCGCGGCCGCGCTGAGAGCGGACGGGTTTTAGTCCTATACGAAAGGATGAGTGTTTACATGGCAATTAAGGGAAAAAAGGCTACCACCACCCGCCGGCGCCGCGATCGTAAGAATATCGACCGTGGAGCTGTTCATATCCAGTCGACCTTCAATAACACGATTGTGACCATCACCGACGTCCAGGGCAACGCCATTTCCTGGGCTTCCTCGGGAGAGATGGGCTTCCGCGGCTCGCGCAAGTCCACCCCCTTCGCTGCACAGACCGCCGCCGAGACGGCTGCCAAGGCTGCGATGGAGCATGGCCTCAAATCGGTTGAGGTTTACGTCAAGGGTCCCGGATCGGGACGTGAAGCGGCCATTCGCGCCCTGCAGACCGCGGGGCTGGAAGTGAGTCTGATTAAAGACGTCACCCCCATTCCGCACAATGGCTGCCGCCCGCCGAAGAGACGGCGCGTATAATCACTTACAGGAGGTGTCACTATGGCAAGATATACCGATGCGGTGTGCAGATTGTGCCGCCGCGAGGGCCAGAAGCTGTTTTTAAAGGGCGAGCGCTGCTATAGCGCCAAATGCTCGATTGACCGCAGGGGCTACGCGCCCGGCCAGCATGGCCAGGGCCGCAAAAAGGCTTCCGAATACGGTCTGCAGCTTCGCATGAAGCAGAAGGCCCGCCGTTACTACGGCGTTCTGGAGGGTCAGTTCCACCATTATTTTGAGATTGCCGAGAAGAAGCAGGGCGTGACCGGTGAAAACCTGCTGCGTCTGCTCGAGAGCCGCCTGGACAATGTCGTTTATCGTCTGGGTTGGGCGTCCTCCCGCGCGGAGGCTCGTCAGCTCGTGGTGCACGGCCATTATCAGGTCAACGGCAAGCGGGTTAACATTCCTTCCTACCTGCTGCGCGCCAATGACGTGATTTCGATTAATGAGAAGAGCCGCTCGAGCGAAAAGATCAAGTCGGTCGTCGAGGCCAATGCCTCCCGTCCCAAGCCCCAGTGGCTGGATCTCAACACCAACACCCTGGAGGCAAAGGTCCTTCATCTGCCTTCCCGTGAAGAAATCGACGTCCCTGTCGAGGAGCATCTCATCGTCGAGTTCTACTCCAAGTAATGCACGGCGGAGCAACACGCATTGGCAGAAAGATTTCTGCACTACAAGGAGGGTTTTGAATGATCGAAATTGAGAAGCCCAGAATTGAAACCGAGGAGCTGTCCGCGGACGGAACCTATGGTAAATTTTCGGTGGAACCTCTCGAGCGCGGATACGGCACGACGCTGGGCAATAGTCTGCGCAGGGTGCTGCTTTCCTCCCTCCCCGGCGTGGCCGCTACGGTGGTCAAGTTTGAGGGTGTGGTGCACGAGTTCACCACCATCGAAGGGGTCAAGGAGGACGTCACCGAGATCGTCCTCAACCTGAAGGGGTTGACCGCCAAGCTGCACGGGGACGGCCCCAAGCTGGTCTACATCGAGGCCGAGGGTCCCTGCGAGGTCACCGCCGGCTCGATTAAGGCGGACAGCGAAGTCGAGATTCTCAATCCCGATATGCACATTGCGAGTGTGGCCGATGGCGGCCGCCTGTCGGCGGAGCTGACCCTGTCCAAGGGTCGCGGTTATGTGCCGGCCGAGCGCAATAAGCAGGCGCAGGCCACCATTGGGGTAATTCCCCTCGATTCCATTTATACGCCGGTGCTCAAGGTCAACTATACGGTGGACAATACCCGTGTGGGCCAAATCACCGACTACGATAAGCTGACCATCGAGGTCTGGACCAACGGGGTAATTTCGGCCAAGGAAGCGGTTTCGCTTGCGGCCAAAATTCTCACCGAGCACTTGAACCTGTTCGTCGATCTGTCGGGTGACGCTTACAATGCGGACATCATGGTGGAGAAGGACGATATCGGCAAGGAAAAGGTCCTGGAAATGACCATCGAGGAGCTGGATTTGTCCGTGCGCAGCTTCAACTGCCTCAAACGCGCCGGAATCAACACGGTCGAGGATCTGATCAACAAGACCGAAGAAGATATGATGAAGGTTCGCAACCTGGGGCGCAAGTCGCTCGAAGAGGTTATCAACAAGCTGGCGTCGCTCGGGTTCACCCTGAGCAAGGAGGACATGTAATCCCCCCACGGATGCATGCTCCTCTGCTCCCGCCGCATCACTTAGGTAAAGGAGTGAATTTCAATGCCCGGTACCAGAAAACTCGGCAGAAAAACCGACAACCGGCTTGCCATGCTGCGCTGCATGGTCACCTGCCTGTTGGAAAACGGCCGGATTGAAACTACCGTGACACGGGCCAAAGAGGTCCGCGCCATGGCAGAAAAGTATATCACCATCGGCAAGAACGACAGCCTCGCCGCTAAGCGTCAGGCAATGGCGTTCATCACCAAGGAGTCGGTGGTTAAAAAGCTGTTTGACGAAATTGGTCCTTCTTATAAGGAGCGCTCGGGCGGCTATACCCGCATCACCAAGATCGGGCCCCGCCGCGGTGACGCCGCTGAGATGGCGATCATCGAGTTAATCTGATTTTTCGGCAGCAACGGCCATAAAAAGCAGTTATCCCTATGGGGGTAACTGCTTTTTATTTTTATATAAATTAACGAACTGGCGTGAAA
>CABQCM010000195.1 GCA_902462665.1 uncultured Oscillospiraceae bacterium
GGGTCACGCTGTATTGATCGGCCAAAAGGCGAAGCCGCGACACACATTCCGCCGCAAGGTCATACAAATCCACGGTTTCTCTGGGAGCTGTTCCACCTCCCCCTTCATCCAGTTCGGACAGCTTAATGATGTCCTGAATCAGGGTGAGCAGACGGCCTGCCTCGCGTCGAATCGTGGAGGCAAAGGTCTTGATATCCTCAGGACGAGCCATCCCATTTTCCAGCATTTCAGCGTAACCTGAAATGGAGGTCAAGGGAGTTTTCAGCTCATGGGACACATTGGCGGTAAATTCCCGCTTCATCCGCTCGGCCCGAACCGGCCCGGTAACATCCAGCAGCAGGCAAACCACGCCGTCGCACTGGCCGTTTCCGTCCACCGGGCTGGCCAGGACGCGAACCCACCGCTCTCCCAAACGAACGGTTTGCGATCGGCTCTCTCCCTCGGCTGCCGCGCGCACGCATTCATCCAAAACCGTGCCGCAAACGATCGGCGGGGTATCCTTTTTTTCTGGTGCCAAAGCTGCGTTTTCTCCCCCCTGCGTACCGAGCAGCCGCCGGGCGCTTTCGTTGACCAGTAGCACCCGCCGGTCGGCGTCGAACAAAACAAGCCCTTCCGCCATATCCCGCAAGATTGCCGACAGCTTATTTTTCTCCTCCTCGATCGTACGCATCTGACTTTTAATGCGCAGACGCTGCGACTGGATTTCCTGAATAAACGGAGTCAGTTCCTTGTACTCCTCTCCAGGAGAGGGAGACAGGTCGTCGAGATCCTCCGCCAACCGTTTGATGGGCCGCAGCAGCTTTTTGGTCAACACCACTGCAAAGATCACCGCCAAAATCAGCAGCGCGCCCATTCCGAGCACAGAATAAGAATAGGCCTGACCGAACAGGTGAAAAAGATTGTCCCGCTCAACGCCCAAGCGCAGCACCCGGCCGTCGTCCAAACGCAGGGCATAGTAATACACATTGACCGACAGGGTGTCCGACTGCCGTACCGAACGCCCCGTGCCCGATTCCAGAGCCTGCGCAATTTCCGGCCGCCCAGCATGGTTTTCCAATGCCGCAGCGTCGGTATCGCTGTCGTACAGCACCCGCCCTTCGGTATCGATCAGAGTAAGCCGCAGCGATTCATCCGCATATTGCAAAATTTCCTGCTTGTCGGCCAGCCGTTCATAGCTCTTTGCCAGCAAACGGGCTGTTCCAGACAACTCCTCCATCCGCTGTTCCTCGAAGCTGGAACGAAACACTGCCGTGGTGAGTATCGCGGCCAGCACCGCCGCAATCAATCCCATATAAAACAAATAGGACGTGATTTTGCTTTCCATATTCGCCTCCCGTGTGTCCACCGCAGTCGGTTAAAAACCGCACGGTCATTCGACGAAGCAGAATGGCAGCCGAACTATCGGCCGCGTTCCGCTTCGAGCTGGTAGCCCACATTGCGCACGGTGCGGATCGCGCCGCCCGCCTCCCCCAGCTTTTGGCGCAGGGTTTTGATGTGCATATCCACGGTTCTGCTTTCGCTCTCATAGCTCATGTCCCAGACCCGGTCCATAATCTGCTCGCGGGTGAGCACTCGATTTTTATGAAGCAGCAACAATTTGAGCAGCTCATATTCTTTGTAGGTCAGGACACATTCATGCCCCAGCGCGGTCACTTTGTGCCGCGCGTCGTCCATCACGATACCAGCGCACTCGAGCACTGCCGGCGCCTCCTGCTGCGCGCCGCCCGACCTCCGCAGCAGGGCCCGCACCCGCGCCACCAGCTCCATAATCCCAAAGGGCTTGCACAAATAATCGTCCGCACCCAGATTAAGTCCCTTTACCTTATCCAACTCGGTGGTTTTGGCTGTGACTAAAATCACCGGCAGTTCCCGCGTTTCTTCCCGGTCGCGCAGCTTTTGCAGCACGGTCAATCCATCCAATCCTGGCAGCATGATATCCAGTATCACCAGACCGCAAGAGGCCGGCTCCATCGCCGCTAGGAACTGGGCGCCGTCGGCAAACTCCTGCACCTGGAACCCGCTGTTTTGCAGAGCATACCGTTCCATCTCCCGAATGTCCGCGTCGTCTTCCACAAGATAAATGGTCATCACATTGCATCCTTTCCCGGCAAGGCAAAGATCGCTGCCGCTTCTTTCGAAGTATAGACCGTCCTGCGGACATTATACTTTGGTTCGGATTCCAGCGCAAGGCCTCAAAGGGCGAATAGCCCCAAAAACCTTTCACCATCGGGTTTTCGGGCCGTCTTCTCCCACGCGGCGCAAACCTCCATCGCCAATAAAAATGGGACGCGCCGCTTCGGCGCGTCCCATCCGAATCAAGCGCAAGCCCCGGCCCACGCTCCAACGAAGCCATAAATTTCATTAGGGCAAAACGTTGCCGGCGGCAAGGAAGATATCGTACCATTCCTTGCGGGTTAACACAATATCGCAGGCGCGGCAGATATCCCGCAACCGTTCCAAATTAGTCGTCCCGGTCACCGGCTGGAAATGAGCGGGATGCCGCAGCAGCCAGGCAATGACAATGGCCGTATCGCTGACGTGATAGCGCGCGGCAATCTCTCCGATGACGCGGTTGAGCTCGCCATAGCGTTCGCTGCCTAGAAAGACCCCTTCAAAAAATCCGTACTGAAAGGGCGACCAGGGCTGAATGGTAATATCCGACAACCGGCAGAAGTCCAGCACGCTGCCGTCGCGGTCAATGGAGGCGTCGTTTTCCATATTGACGTTGAGCCCGCTGCGAATCATACCGGCGTTGGTGACGCTCAACTGAAGCTGGTTGGCTACCAGAGGCTGCCGCAAATATTTCTGCAAAAGCCGAATCTGGCCCGAGTTGTGGTTGGATATCCCGAAATAACGCACCTTCCCGCTGGTATACAGCCGATCGAACGCGTCCGCCACCTCTTCCGGGTCGCACAAAGCATCCGGTCGGTGGAGAAGCAGCACGTCAAGATAGTCGGTTTGCAGTCGCTGTAAAATCCCATCGACGGAGGACAAGATATGCTCCCGCGAAAAATCATACATCCCCTGACGAATACCGCATTTGGACTGGAGCAAAATCTTTTCCCGCCGGTCATCGTTCATGCGGTAGGCGCGGGCAAAAAGACTTTCGCATTCCCCGCCGCCGTAAATGTCGGCATGGTCAAAAAAATGTGCCCCCTCGTCAATCGCGGTTTCAATCAGGCGGGCGGCCTCGGCCTCGGAGAGGGCGGCAAGCCGCATGCAGCCCACCGCGATCGTAGGCACCGTCAGGCCGCTTGGCCCAAGTGGAATTTGCTTCATGGCGTCTCAACCCTTTCTGCGATTCGAAATAGCAGGGACGGCGACCGGACGGTCTCTCATCCCAGTGTGTTCTGGTCTGAAATCGGTTTTAGTATATGCTCTTTTGCTTCCTATTTTGTGAACCAGATATAAATTATCCCCCGTGCGATACGGGGGATAATTTTTAGGGATGGAGCAGCGCCGCAGTGATGTCAAATATCCCGGCGACAGAAAGAGTCCTTGGCGATATACAACATGCAAACACACAGCACCGCCAGATAGCACAGCGAGAAGGTCAGGCTCGGACCGGTGCTAACCAGGCCGGTACCGTTCATCATGCTGGTAAGCCCCGAATAGGGGAAGAAGCGGGTGCTCAGCGACAGGTTGGAGAAGGGAAGGAAGTTAATCCATTCGCCTTTGAAGAACTGATTGACAACCACCATTGCCATCTCACCGCCGAAATAAACGCCGATGGCAATCCCCACCGAAGCGGCCGTATTGCGGGTAATCACCGAAAGCATAAAGGCAAAGAGCATGTAAACGAACACATCGATAAACTGCACGAATGCGTCGGCCAGCTGATAGAGGAAGAAGCTGATTTCCGTCACCGACCCTCCCGACGCGGTAACGTAGGGCAAAAAGCCGCCGGTACCGAACCAGGCCGCCGTAGAGGCGATGGAGGTCACGTACAACAGCAGGGTGGCCAGCACGCCCACGCTCAGCAGGGACAGCAGTTTGGCCAGATAAATCTTCCACCGGCGGG
>CABQCM010000196.1 GCA_902462665.1 uncultured Oscillospiraceae bacterium
CGCAGCCGATTGAGCTGGGCAAGACGCTCGCATTGTTCCGGTGTTTGGCGGTCGGCAGCGCCGTCCGGATTGCCAGCCCACTCCTTATGCCAGCGGCCATGGTTGATATCCCAGATTAAAGCATAGTTCTCCACCGCTGAAATTTCATCGAGAGTAAACCCAGCCAGCCCGGTTTTCAGGCAAGCTAAAATATCGTCGGTATCAAAATTGTGCTCTATTGCTGAAAAGGCAGACAAAAGATAGCGCATCAGCGGCTGGCAGGGCACCGAAATCCGGCGATCCAAAAAACAGGGAATCTCATACCGGGAAAAGGCCGACTCCAAAATACCGGCATAATCCTCCCCATTGCGGGAGATTACCGCAATCTCCCGATAACGCAGGCCCTGTGTACGCACCAGACGGCGAATCGTGCGAGCGACAAAATCCGCCTCGTCGTACCGTGTTTGAGCGGCCGTTACTGTCACCCATTCGCCCGATTCTGCGCCAGCCGGCGCCTGGGTGGAATAAAGCCCTTCCTCCAGCGCGCGCAAAGGGGCATTAACAAAGCGTCGCTGCTCTCGCAGCACCACTGGCGCGGCAATTTTCACGCCGTGCCGGTCGGCCATCGCCATAAGCTTACGCGCACAGGCGATGATATTGGAAAACAAGCCCATTCCCTCCTGACTGTCGTGAAGGGAATCACAGCACAATGTTATGTAGGTATCTTGCGCGGTGGCAATAATTTGCTCCAAAATTTTCATCTGCTGGCCGGTAAAACCCTTAAAAGAATCGATTCCCACCGTTTTCCCACGAAAATAGGGAACGTCGAGCAGCTTATCGAGCAAGCGGTCGAGCTCATCGGCCGGATCCACATAAGCCTCCTGCACATAGGCGTTATACGCGCCATACAATAGAGAGAAATCTTCCAGCTTACGTTTCAAGGCCCCATCCTCCAACCGGGCTGCAGCCTGAGAAAACATTTCGGGCGACACGGCGCATTGTTTCCATTCGCTGATGGCGCCCAGTATTTCAGTGGCAAAGCCGGAGGAACCACAGACGCGCGAATAGGTTTTCAGCCGATCACGCACCCCGTCGATCGCCATTCCCATGAGGATAATGCGACCGGCTTCATCCAAATGCCGGCCAGCAAAACCGCCCGAATGCTGAAACACCCGGGTGGCCAGACGACTGAAGCTAAGCACCTCGATCTGCCCTGCGGGCGAAGCATGCAGCCGGTGAAGCAGGGCGCGCTCGCTCTCAAAGGAGAATTGCTCCGGCACCATGAGAATCATGTCCTCTTTGCCTTCGCGCGCGCGGGAAACCAACAATTCGCGAATCCAATGCGACTTTCCGCTGCCAGCACGGCCTAATATGAGATGCAGCACATCCGTTTCCTCCTTCGATGCAAAGCGGCGGCCCAACGGCCGCCGCATCTTTTTGATTCACCGGAACCATTCTTTCAGCTTCTGGGAAACCGATTCATAGAGTTCGACGGCTTTGAATTTAATTTCATACTTTGAGCCGCCACCGACGATTTCCATTTCATCCTCTTCAAGCACCTGCGACAGTTCCTCGCTCTCCTGTGCGGCGGGCAGACACATGGGAGGGAACATCACGCACCACCAGTTGTGTCCCGCGCCATCCCCAAGGATTACCCGCAATGCCTCGTATTCCCCGGCGGGCAGAGTCGTCTCCTCATACACCCGGGTATTGAAGCGACAGCGGGCCACCTCCACTCGCACCGGGTAATCGTATCCTTGGCGAAGCACCTCGTCCTGTGCCGCCGCCTGCAGCTGCGGCAGACGTTCCGCCGCCATAGCCGCTGCCTCGGCCTCATTGTGCGCGCCGGAGAAGATCAACTCCCCCTCCCGCAGGAGACGGTCCCGCACAGCCAGCTTACAGGCCTGATCCTCTTGCGTGTCAGAATTGGCCAGAATGTGTAACCGAAACACCCGTTCCCGAATACGGTCGCACCGGGCCGAAAAGCCACAGATGCTAAGAAGAATGGAAAATATCAGTCCACACACCACGGCGAGATGAAGATTAGTAACAAGCCGTTTGCTATTTTGTGTCATACTACCGACCACCTTTCACAAGTAGTGTGGCCGGAACATTTGTCTAATATACCAAAATGTGGAAAATAATTTTATCTATCGTTCCTCACGGAAATAATTAACCCCGCAGGCTGCAGGCTGAATGCCGCCCTTTGCGCTGCGTATGGAGGTGACAACCAGAATCAAGGCGGTAATCAAAAATGGCAGCATATCATAAAACGCGTTGGGAATGGCGACGATATCCTTGGGAACATAGTATTTGAGCACCCGAAGAGCGCCAAAAAGCAGGGAACCGTAAATTGCCCGCGCCGGACTCCACGCCGCAAAAATCACCAAAGCCACCGAAATCCATCCCAGACCATTGACGCTGTCGCTGACCCACACGCCGTTGTTGATGACCATGGAGCAATAGACCCCGCCGATGCCGCAAATCCCACCGCCCAGCAACAAATTCCAATATTTCATGCGGGTAACATGCACCCCAGCAGCATCGGCCGCAGCGGGGTTTTCACCAATCGCGCGCAGATTTAGCCCCGTCTTGGTACGAAAGAGATAAATCCATAATACAACAGCAATCGCAACGCCCAAATAGACAAAAATATTATAAGAAAACAAAAGCTCGCCAACCACAGGCAAATCGCTCAAAAGCGGAATGTGTAATCCGCTCATCTGCTTCATGATTCCCTCCGACAGCTTGAGCGTCCCTGAGCTCGATTGCGCCAAAAACTGCTTCCCCACAAAATTGGACAGCCCTACTCCAAAGATGGTCAGCGTCAAGCCGGTAACATTTTGATTGGCCTGAAAGGTCACGGTAAGCAAGGCGTAAATGAACGAAGCCAGCACCCCGGCCAAAAATGCCATGAGGATAGCAATAAGCAAATGATTGCTGAAATAGCCCCCCATAAAGCCGGCGCAGGCTCCCATCGCCATCATCCCCTCGACTCCGAGGTTAAGATGGCCGCTTCGCTCGTTAATAATTTCACCTACAGTACCAAACAGAAGCGGGATACCCGATCCGACGGCGGCAACTAAAAATTTAAAAAACATATCCATGCGATTTCTCCGACCTTTCCATGGCAGGCAACGGATGCCCGTATCCGAAACTGAAATGGATGTTACTCAGCCGCGGTGGCCGAGTCACGCCGTTTGCGCAGCACCAGACGATAACGGATAAAAAACTCGCTGCCCAACACGAAAAAGAGAATAATGCCTTGCAGTACCTCGGCACTATCGGTTGACAAACCAAAATTCGTTTGAACCACGCTGCTTCCCTTTTCCAAAATTCCAAAGAGACTAGACACGAGCAAAATACCAAGTGGATTAAGTTGGGCGAGCCAAGCTACGATAATAGCGGTAAAGCCAACCCCGCCGGCCACCGAAGTGGTCAGGGTCATATCCGAGCCCGATACTTGAAGCATACCCGCAATACCACATACCGCTCCGCTGAGGAGCATAGTACGCAGCACGACATTGCGAACATTCATCCCGGCATACCGGGCGGTGGCGTGACTTTCCCCCACCACGCTGATTTCATACCCCTGTTTGGTATAGCGCAAATAAACAAAGACCAGAGCAACCAGTACCAAAGCGACAATCCAACCGCTTTGCACCCCCAGCACCTTATCCAGCTGCGCATGGCTGCCGAAGCGGGCAATTTTAGGATAACCGGATGACTTGGGGTCGGCCCAGGGGCCGTCCCGCAGGAAAACAATCAGATAAAGCGCAATGTAGTTGAGCATGAGGGTAAACAAAGTTTCGTTCGTGTTATATTTTGCTTTGAACAAAGCCGGAATTAAGCCCCACAATCCGCCGCCCAGCATGCCTGCTAAAAACATCACCGGAATCAGCAGCCAGTGCGGCCAATCCCCATGAAACACCCCAAAATAGGTGGCAAAGATTGCACCCATGATAATTTGACCCTCGGCGCCGATATTCCAAAACCGCATCTTAAAGGCCAAGGTTACGCCGAGCGCGGAAATCAGCAGC
>CABQCM010000197.1 GCA_902462665.1 uncultured Oscillospiraceae bacterium
GGGAGTACAGGCGCTGCAAATGTATTTGGAGTTATCCAAAGAAAATTATGCATCCGCTCAATATCTGCATGACGATTTCACGCTGGGGACGGTAGGCATGATTGACATGGGACCCTGGGCTTTCGGCAACTTAATACAGAATAACGATAAGTTTCAAGGCGAGGTTGCTCTGCTGCCAGTGCTGCGCGAGGGTATCAAACCCTATTCGGGTCTAGGTTTATATGGATACTGTATTACTTCCTCCAGCAAACTTCCCGAGCAAGCCTATGGGTTTATAGAATATTATACCTCCAACCCACAGTATCAACTGGCCTACTGTAAGGAAGCGAATTTGCTACCCACTCTCAAATCCGCCTATGCGGATGAGTACTTTTCGAGCGACAGCTGGAAAACCATGCTGCAGCAGCTCGAATATGCCAAAGCCCGCCCTGGCGTGGATCATTGGACGGAGATTGAAAATGTCATCGCAAAAGCAATTACCGAGGCCATGAAAGGAAAGACCGAGCCGAAAGAAATCCTGGCTTCCGCCGCAAAAAAGGTAAACGATCTGCTTTCCGCGTCGTAACCTTTCATCTCCTTCACAACATCAGGGCGCGTTGAAAAACAAACCGGGCGGCTCGCGGACCTACGAGACTATTTTAAAACACGAAATCTATCGCCCTTTAAAAGCGATGACGGGCGCGCCATCCTTTTTGAATCCACGGGCCGATTGAAAATCAACCGTATCTCTGGCAGCCACCGCTGGGGATACGGTTGATTTTTTTATGGTGGCCTACGTACCCTATGCCGCAGGCCAAAACTGCTTACATTCATTTTATATAGAAAAAAATCGGAAATCAAGCAAAAATGCCAGTCGCTATTTCTTGGACACAAATTAGAATCGATAAAAAACACGCCGGATTTTAAATTTATATTTTTTAACCGCAAAGACACAATTTGTAAGCAATAGGACACCCAACATTTTACATTATAGGATAAAATACCAGTAGGGGCAAAAAAATCAAACTAAAATTCTCATGATTCGACCAAAATTATATAAAGGATGTGACAATGGGTGCCAACATCATATTCAAGAATCAAAACGGTTTGGCAGTTTGCCAAACGATATGTTCCCTTCTTTATTGTGGCCGAAATCTGCATTTTGGTTTCCTATGGCGCCGCCGTAATACTTCCCCTGAACCTGTCGCAGTTGACAGATCGGGTATTGATTGAGGGACAGCACGATATGTTTGTCTCGGTGCTTTTGCAATTCGTTCTATTGTTTGCGATTTCCAGCGCGTTCAATTTTATTTATGCCTATACCTGGCAAACTCTGCAAAACCGTTATATTGTAGACGTTAAAAATGAAATCTTCCGCAAAACCATTTTTGCCAAAGCCAGCTTTTTGTCCAATATGAGCAGCGGGGATATTATGAGCCGCATTGACTGCGACGCCGAACAATTTTTGCATGTCATCCAAAGAAACTTATTCCACTTTGTCAACTCGATTATCATGTGCCTGAGCATTGTAACGATTGTAGGCGCGATTCATATTTGGCTGGCCGTGCTGCTGGTGGTAATGGCGGCTCTGCCAATTCTATTGACCCGGCTGTGTACCAAAGCGACCGAAAAATACGCGCGGGAAACACGGGAAATCACAGGAAACATGACCGGGCGATTTTATGAAATACTCAAGGGATGGCGGGAAATCCACCTGCATGGCGCGGAAGAATGGGCGAAATCGCAAATGATGACCCCGTTTCGCCGGCTGATTGTATTGGGAAACCGGCTGCGCAGAATTAATTTTTTCGTCGATAAAGGAATCTATTTTATTAATCTTATGACGTCTCTTGTCATCTACGGCGTATCGGCTGTGCTTATCTTTCAAGGGCAGATGACGGTCGGATTGTTTATGGCGGTGATTCAATACATTGCGCTCATGCACCGAAAGTTTAACTGGATGCTGCGGATTTATCTGGACTGGTACACAAGAAAAAGCAGCATTGACCGAGTTCATGAAATTTTGGCAGCAGATACCGAGGATGACGAAGGGCTTGAGCAAATCACCTCCATTGAAAGCATTGAGTTTCGCCAGGTGAGCTTTGCATATGAGCCGCAGACTCCCATACTTCAGGATGTGACGTTTGCTATTAACAAAGGAGAACACGTCGGCATTGCGGGAGCCAGCGGCGCTGGAAAGAGTAGTTTGCTGGGCTTAATCATGGGATTCTACCAGCCCTCGAGCGGAGAAATCCGCATTAATGGAATTCCTCAAACTAAAATATCCCCCTTCGCGATTCGCCGTTTGGTTGGAATGGTCAGTCAGGATATTTTCGTGTTTCGTGAAACCATTCGGTATAATTTAGAGCTTGGAGCTTCTTATTCCGAAGATGAGCTTTGGGCTGCTTTAAAGGCGGTGCAGCTGCAGGAGGTAATTCAAAATCTTCCCAAAGGGTTGGATACCGTTTTGGGCACCGCAGGAAGCGATTTATCCGGAGGACAAAAACAGCGGCTGATGCTGGCCCGGCTCTTTTTGACAAAAAAGCCGTTTTTCATTCTGGACGAGGCCACCAGCGCTTTGGACATGGAAACAGAAGCGCAAATTGTTCATCAGCTTGCCTCTAAGGCCGAGCCGATCACCATGCTGGTGATATCACATCGACCGGCGGCGATTCGAAATTGTGAGCGCATCCTTCTTTTGCATGAGCAAACAATTGAGGCTGTGGGTTCCCACGATGAGCTCATGAAGAGCTCTTTGAATTACTCCGCATTGTACCGCGGCGCCAATTGAGGAACCGGTCGGCATGACCATAACGGCGTGCGTGAAAAATCCGGCACTCCCCTGCCTACGCCCAAGTTTCGACAGAAAGCATGGTGGTTATTGATGAAGCATTCACGGCTATCCGTTCTCAAAAAAATCAAAAGGTACATTCATGGTCAAAAAATCCCGATTGTGATGATGATTTTAATTAGCCTTGCCGCATTGCCAATTACCCTGATATCCCCCGTCTTTTTTCAGATTTTAATTGATGATGTTTTTGTCGCGCGGGAATGGGCAGCTTTTCCGACGGTGGCAGTCGGACTGCTTTCCATCTATCTGGTGCGTTTTATATTGGATGGCGGGGCGCTCTATTTCGGCAACCGGCTGCTCAACCATTTCACCGATTCCTTGAGAAACGATATTTTAAAAAAGTATTGTAACGCACCCTATGAATATATGGAGAAGATGGACGCCGGCGATATGAAGCTGCGCGCTATGGATGACATCGACGCTTTAGGAAATTTTCTTCGCGAACAGGTAGTAGATTATCTGTCGGCCTGTGTTTTACTGGCGCTGTCTCTGATTTTGTGTTTTCTGCTTCATCCTTGGCTTACCCTGTTATGCGTAACGATTTTACCGCCGTTGTTTTTATTCAACCATTGGATTGGGCGCGGCTCGGGGAAGGTCAACGAAGAGATTCGCCAGGTGCAGGAGGAATATTCGTCCTCCACGCACAGCGCGCTTCAGGCCTGGCGCGAGATTAAGGCGCAAAATGCACAGCCGCTGTTTGTAGAGCGGTTTGCACAGTATCGCCGCCAATTCGCTAAATTGGGACTCAAGGCAATTCGTTATTGGGCCTATACCGAGGTGCTCAACGACTTCAAATCAAACTATTTATCCAAAGCCTGGGTGTATATCGTGGGAGCGGTATTTGTCATGAAAAATCAGTTGTCCATCGGCGAGCTGGTTTTGTTTTCGGAATATTTCAGCTTTTTATTCCAGGCCCTGGACACAATCAATGCAAGAAATGTCGCCCTGAAAATCAGCCTGCCCTATTACCAAAGGGTATTTGAGACGCTGAACATGCCGGCGGTGAACACGACGTCGAAAATACCGCTTAAAAAGCTGGAACAGATATCGGTTTGCGGGTTATCGTTTGAATATACCCCCGCAGCCGCAGTGCTAAAAGGCATTGATTTGGAAGTGAACCGCGGGGACTATATTGCGATTGTTGGCAAAACCGGCTGCGGAAAGACAACGCTGGCC
>CABQCM010000198.1 GCA_902462665.1 uncultured Oscillospiraceae bacterium
GATCTTGCCCGTCACGCCAAAGGGGATACGATCCTCACAGGACAGCCAAAGAAGAAGCGCCGCCGCAAACGCGAGGTTATTGGGCGCGTACTATTGTCCTGCCTGTTGGTGGGAATCATTACCTGCTGCCTGGTGGTCGGGGTATTCAGCATTTATGTTTTCGCCTTTGTTGATTCCACCTTGGATTTTGATTTGAACAATTTAAAGCTGGAATATACTTCGGTCATTTTCGCGCCCGATCCCCAGACGGAAGGCGAATATTATGAGCTCGCCCAGATTCACGGGACCAAAAACCGCATTTGGGTGGATTATGATGATCTGTCTCCCTATCTTGGCGACGCTATTGTGGCCATTGAGGATAAACGTTTTTATGACCATGACGGCATCGACTGGAAGCGAACGTTCAGCGCGTTTGTCAATATGTTTGTGGATATTTATGGCAACACGCAGGGCGGTTCTACGATTACACAGCAGCTGGTGAAAAACTTGACCGGCGACAGCGAGCGCAGCCCAGTGCGCAAAATTCAGGAAATCATGCGCGCGCGTTATGTGGAGGGAAACTATCCAAAGCTGACTATCTTGGAATGCTACATCAACACGGTTCATTTCGGCAAGGGATGCGATGGAATTCAGACGGCCGCCCAATATTATTTTGGTAAGGACGCAAAAGATCTGACCTTGTTGGAGTGCGCCTCGCTGGCTGCGACCATCCAGACACCCACTTCCAAAAATCCTATCAGCGGGCCGGAAAAGAATAAGGAACGGCGTGAGCTGGTGCTTTCTGAAATGCTGGCTCAGGGAGCAATTACCCAAGAGGAATACGATCAGGCCATGTCGGAGGAGCTGGTCGTGGTTAACACCGGGGAAAAGGATGCGGAAACCACGTCTTCGGGAGTCAATAGCTATTATGTGGATACGGTGATTGAAGAGGTGATAGACGATCTGGTCAAACAAAAGGGCTACACCGTAACCGAGGCCGAAACCATGATCTACACCGGAGGCCTTCAAATTTATTCAGCCTATAACGACAGCGTGCAAAAGGCGCTGGACGAAACCTTTGCGGACAATTCCAACTTCCTCAAGGTCGGCAAGGGAGACACGCAGCCGCAGTCGGCGATTACCGTGATGGACTATGAGGGGCATATCGTCGGCATCGTCGGCGGCAGGGGAGAGAAAGCGGGTAAACGGGATCTCAACCGTGCCACGATGTCCAAACGGCAGCCTGGTTCCAGCATCAAACCCATCGCGGCTTATGGGCCGTCCTTGGAATTTAATTTGGTTACCTATTCCTCTAAAATACAGGATAGTCCGATTACGCTCCCGGACGGAAGCAAATATCCACAAAAGGGCGCGTCAGGCTCCAACGTTTATCTGCATAAGGGGCTGGAACGCTCGCTTAACGGTGTGGCCGTTCGTCTGGTTAACAAACTCAGCCCGCAAAAGAGCTATGATTTTGTTACCGGCCGTCTGGGAATTTCTACCCTGGTGGAGTCTTCCAAGCTGCAGGATGGTTCGGTTGTCAGCGATGTGAACCTTTCCGCACTGGCGCTGGGAGGCTGCACCTACGGCGTTACCGTGACCGAAATGTGCGCCGCTTATGCCTGCTTTGGCAATCTGGGTAAATATTATGAGCCTACCACGTACACAAAAATTACCGATACGTTTGGCAATACGGTGCTCGAGCAGGCGGAGGGAACGCCCGCTTTTGGTGAGGACACAGCAAACGTCATGAATGAAATGATGCAAAAGGTCCTGTCGGGCAGCCAGGGTACCGGCGCCAGCGGAAAGTTTGGAGAGTGGCCTCTATTCGGTAAGACAGGTACGACCAATGACAATAAAGACCGTTGGTTTATCGGCGGTTCGCCCTATTACGTCGCAGCCTGCTGGTTTGGCTTCGATACCCCCAAGGTGATGAACGGCCTGTCCACCAACCCGGCTTTGAAGGTTTGGAAAGCCGCCATGACCAAAATCCACCAGGATTTGGAACTCAAGGATTTCCCGGAATCGGATCTGGTCAGCTACCGTTACTACTGCGCCGATACCGGCCTTCTAGCCACCACACACTGCGGAAACAAGGCGTTGGGATGGTATAAAAATAGTTATCTTCCAACCTGCTCCCACGGTGGTTCCTTGCTCGACGCGGTGACCAAGCCCGCCCCGGTAGGAGGGGAGAAGAAGGATAACTCCAGTAGTACTTCGTCGAAGGCATCTTCTGTGCCGGCGAAGCCAACGCCCGAACCCGAGCCGGATCCGATTTCGACTCCTTCGGTGACGAGCACACCCTCGTCCGAGCACTCGCGTCCCTCGGTCTCCTCTGCGCCATCCTCTCAGCCGCCGGTATCGAGCAAGGAGCCGCTGGTATCGAGCAAGGAACCCGTCTCCAGTGAGAAACCGGTGGAATCGACGGCCTCGAAACCCAGCCCCTCTTCCTCTCAGCAGCCGGCGTCTTCCCAGACTCCGCCACCATCCGAGCCGGAGGAATAATTGTTGTTCGTCATCAAGCTGTGATTGGATGGTATTGCAGCAAAATTGGGAAGGCAGCCGCTTTACGTCGGCCGGATAAGGAAGTTTTTGTACAAGAAATGGTGCATCACCGTAGAGGCGATGCACCATTTTTTGATTCGGGAAACTGGGCGTATAATTTCCCTGCCTTAGCGGCTTCCTTTCTGCTTTTTTCACATTCCAGTTTATTTAAGCCAGTGTCATTTGTTCCCCCGAGTCTTCCGGCAGGGGGAGAGCACCGGCGGCCGGAAGGTTGCGGGCGCGATAACGATGCTCCTTGTTGAGTGTTTCTGCAATATAGGGAACAGCGGAAGCAAGCCGGTGGCCTCTGCGCTGGGTCATGACGGCCACGCCTTGCGTGCTGCGGGTGGTTTTGGCGGTTAGCGCACCGCTATGCACCAGCAGCATACGGCCGTTTGTGGAGGTAAGCAGGTATTCTCCCTCCTCACGTGCATAGAAAGCAGTAGTTAACGGGCTTTTATCACTGTAAGCGGCCAGTAATTTGCGGCGATTAGTTTTGGTATAATAAGACTTCATCTCCACCTTCGCCGCTTTTCCATTTTCAAAGAAGAACAGCATATATCCCTCGTAATCGCTGGTAATGGCCATATAAACCACCCCTTCGCCCTCGTCAAAGCCGAGCTTGGCGGGAATATAATCCCCCAGCACGCTGGCCTTGGTGTCGGCGAAATCCGCGAGCGACGCTTTGTAGACCTGGCAGCGGTCGCTGAAGAAAAGAACCTCTTTGGCGTTGGTCGTCTCATAACTTTGAACGACTTCATCGCCCTCTTTTAGCTTGTGTTCCGAGCTCATGCGCAAGGATTGGGGCGTAATCTTTTTAAAATATCCATCGCGGGTTAAGAAGGCGAAGACAGGGTAATCGGGCACCTCTTCTTTGAGTACCTGCGTGTCCTCATTCGTCGGGAAATAAAGCTCGCTGCGGCGGGGAACACCATGCTTTTTCATGACGTTTTTCAGCTCTGCCACAATAATTCCCTTGATTTTAGACTGGCTTTGGAGCGTGGCCTCCAGCTCCGCTACTTCCTGTTCTAGTCCCTCAATCTCAGCAGTGCGATTGAGAATATACTCCCGGTTTAGGTGACGTAGCTTGATTTCCGCTACATAATTGGCTTGAATTTCATCAATACCAAAGCCGATCATGAGATTGGGGACAACCTCTCCCTCCGACTCGGTACCGCGAATAATCGCCACCGCTTCGTCGATATCCAGCAGAATTTTAGCCAGACCGTGCAACAGATGCAGTTTATCCTTGGCCTTTTGCAGGTCGTAATAAACCCGGCGGCGAACGCACTGTGTGCGAAAAGCGACCCATTCGCCCAACAGCTCCCGTACCCCCATTACCCGCGGAGATCCGGCAATCAGGACATTGAAATTACAGGAAAAAGTATCTTCTAACGGGGTCATTTTATACAGGCGCAGCATCAGTTTATCGGGATCGACGCCGCGCTTGAGATCAATGGTC
>CABQCM010000199.1 GCA_902462665.1 uncultured Oscillospiraceae bacterium
CAAGCACCTGCGGTAGTTTTTTGACTACCTTTTCGGTTTTGAGCGACTGCGCCGGATTAACTGTGGCGCGATGGGTTAAAATCAAAAAACGATAATAGGTACGTATGGTAGATAATGCACGCGTGACCGTCGCCTGGGAACGGCCGCGCGTCAGCAGACCGTTGATGTATTTCTGTACCAGCTCCGGGGAGACTTCATCGGGCAAGTCGATTCCTTTGCTTTCCAAATACTCTGAAAACTGCCCCAAATCACGCATATAGGATTGCAGTGTATTCTCCGACGCATTTTTGGTGTTTTTGAGGTAATGCTCGAATTCCACCTTATAATCCATCATTTCGGTCGTCCCCTTCAATGGTTAAAATGAGAAAAAATGAAGAAACAATATGGTCATCACACTGTCCACCAGCGCGGAAACCAACAACAAACACAAAATTAGCCCAAACTGCATTCCATACCGGCGCAATTCTTCCTTCGGCTGCCAGCGAACCGGCGATTCCCGGAACACTCCAAAAAGCTTAGAGGAAAAGGTATACGCTTCTTTGCATCCAACCAACACAGCCAGAGAAGAAATCAGGCCGCTCGGCACCAGAAGCAGAGCCGAGAAAGCAACCCCCTGCAAGCCATGAGCCGCATAGAGGTAACCGCTGTAAAGCCCAAAGCCCAATCCCTTGAACAAAGCGATTAACACCGTGACCGGCGCGCCAAAGACAAACATTCCAGAACAAAAAGCCAGCGCCACAAACCAAAATGCCGATAAAAAAGAGAACAACAGAGTTTGTAAAAAATGCTGTGCTTCCCGACGGGATACATATCCCGCGAACAATTGGTCAATTTGGACGGCATGTCCGGCGCCCTGCCAGCGCACAAAAAGCGCTCCCAGGCACATTCCGGCCACTAACGCCGCTACCATCACCATAAACCGCTTGTTCTTCTGGAAGTATCGCTTAAAATCGTAAGATGCGTGAATCACAAAGCCGCTGCGTTTCATGAACCTTCCTCCCTGCATCGCATGTTGTATTACATGCATATGCCGGAGAGGGACAAACTATTCCGCCGTCTTAGGATTGGCCAGCCAACTCCTCTGCCCGATCAAAACAGGCGCGCACCGCCTGGCGGGTAACCGGCTCGAATCCATTGGCATCAAACACTTCGCTGGCGGCCAAGGTTGTGCCTTTGGGCGAGGTTACCATATCAATTAAGCCAGTCGGATCTTTTCCGCTGTCCGACAGCATTGCGGCGCTGCCTCGCATGGTCTGACAAAAGAGCGACAACGCAGTCTCATAAGACAGCCCGAGGGCCTCACCCTCCGCCACAACCGCCCGTGCAAGCTTAAAGCAATAGGCCGGGCCGCTTCCGCTGACCGCCGTGACGGCAGATAGCTCGTTTTCCTTTACAACCACCGTTTTCCCCGAAGCGTCAAACAAAGAACGAATGGCCTTAAAATCGTCTGTGTCCACATCTGGAGGACAGGCCAGTGCCGTCATCCCTTCCCCCAACAGCAAAGGGGTGTTGGGCATGGCGCGTACTACTGGCACCGTCATCCCCAAACATTCCCGTATGGTTTGAATCGTCACTCCCGCACAAATACTAACAAGCACTTTCCCGGTAAAATCCACATTACGAAGTCCCTCCAGTACCGACCGACACACCTGTGGCTTCACGCAAAGAAAAATATACTGAGAGTTATAAACAACCTCTCTGTTGTCTGCACACACCCGAACCCCATATGTAGTGCACTGTTCCCGGCACTCTGCCGACGGATCATAGATATAGATATCTTCCTTATTTATGTTACCTAAATGTAGGATTCCTTTCAATAAAGCGGTGGCCATATTGCCAGCTCCAATAAACCCAATTTTCTTATCAATCAATTTAATGCCTCCCACTCTTATGTCAACAAATACTAATATAACCTATTTCATCGGGTTTGGCAAGGATTTTTTACATGTTTTTTAATTTTTTCTATCTGACCTATATATTATGTAAAACAAGTTATGTTAACTATAGATAATATTATGTAAACAGCGATATGTAAACCACACGATGTGGCAAAATAAGCCCCGACACCACACAAGGTGTCGGGGCAAATCAAAAACAGAAAGAAAAATCACGCAATCGACAAAGAACCATCCGACAGCATGGATTGCGCCGCTAACAACACTCCCATATATCCGCTATGGAAGTTCAGCCCCCCCTGCATCCACGCACAATAAGGGGGGCGAAGCGGGCCGTCAGCCGACAATTCGATGGAGGCTCCTAGCGTAAACGCTCCCGCCGCCATCACGACTGGATCGTCGTACCCGGGCATCTCCGACGGTTCTGGACGGACAAAAGCATCCACCGGCGCACCACTCTGCATTCCACGACAGAAGGACACTAACGCTTCGGCCGAGCCCAGGGTAATGGTTTGAATGATGTCGGTTCTCGGCTCCAAAGCGCAAGGAGTAACCGAAAATCCCAGCCGTTCAAAAAGACCGGCAGCATAAACTGCGGTTTTGAGCGCCTCCCCTACCACGTGCGGAGCGGAAAACAATCCCATATAAAGCTCACGGTTATGTCCCAGCGTAGCTCCTAGCTCCCGACCGGTGCCGGGAGTCGTTAGCCGATAGGCGCACCGCTCAATCAAATCCTTGCGGCCGGCGATATATCCTCCGGTCGGCGCGATACCGCCGCCTGGATTTTTGATCAGCGACCCTGCAATCAGATCAACGCCCACATCAGGCGGTTCCACCGTATCCACAAACTCACCGTAACAATTGTCTACCATGACAACCGCATCTGGCTGAAGCTTGCGCACCAATTGAACCACCCGCTCAATTTCACGCACAAACAAAGAAGGACGGGTCTCATATCCCCGCGACCGCTGAAGATAGACCATCGCCACCGGCTGCGAACGGAGGAAACACTCGATGGCGTCGTAATCTAGTCTCCCCTCCCCCGTCAAATCCACCTGCCGGTACTGCACGCCAAATTCCTGCAGCGATCCGCTGGCCGGCCGAATGCCAAAAACGCTGTGAATGGTATCGTAGGGCACGCCTGAAACGCTCACCACCGTATCCCCCGGACGAAGAACCCCGAACAACGCGACGGTCAATGCATGCGTACCCGAAACAAAATTATGACGGATCAGGGCGTCTTCAGTTCCCATCACATCGGCCAAAACAGCGTCAAGCGTATCGCGGCCGCGATCGCCATAGCCATAGCCGGTGGAAGCAATCAGATGGGATTCGCTGACCCCATGTCGGATAAAGGCAGACAACATTTTATGTTGATTCACTTCAGTTGTACGATCAATCCCCGCAAAGACATCGCGCAGCCCCTCACGAACTTCATTTGAAATGCTTTCCAGCTTGGGGTCAATGGTAAAAAACGAATTCATATTACAGCTTCCTTTTATATGGTTTTTCCCAGCGGTGGCAAAACCGCTTGGTTTTCTATTCGAGCCGTTTCAAACGAGGCCAATCGCGTCTGCCTCTCGTTACCTCAGCCGCCACAATCGCCACTGGCCGCAGCGAACCAAGCCGCGCGATTCATAAAAACGAACCAGTTCGTCTGTCCCGGCAGCAAGCAGAACGTTTCGACCGTCCCGGCAAAGCTCCTCAACCAACATTCCAAGAGCGGTCGTAGCTAACCCTCGGCCGCGTGCCTTTGGCACAACCGCCACGCCGCCCACAACGGCCAAGCCAGGAGCTTCGGCTGTGGTCATAATAGCCGCAGCATCCTCGTCGCCGAAACGCATCAGCTTCGCACGGCCAGTTCCCAGGCGAGTGCGTCTAGCATAATCGGAAAGGAACCCATCCCGACCCGGCATCTGCAGCGAGCTGCTTTGGCATTGCGCCAGTAACGCATACAGCCGTTCCCCCGGCGGATTGGTCATTACGCTAATTGCCGTATCCGGGTGCGCGGTGCCAACAACGTTCCCTCCAGGCCAAGCCAAAACGCTTCCACCGCCCGCTTCCAACGCCCCACACA
>CABQCM010000200.1 GCA_902462665.1 uncultured Oscillospiraceae bacterium
CGGTTAGCACACAAAGCCGCCGCCAGCCTTTGATATGGAACACGGCGGTCATTTCTTTGAGCTGTACGTCCGTCTGGTTAAGCCCTTCGAGCACATTACCGCAGATGACGGGCAAGACCATCACCAGAGCGCAAAAGCCAGGCACCGCCCCCACCGAGAGCCATAGCAAAGCCAACAGCATAAACGAGGCGACCGGCGTTGCTTTGATCACGCCCACCAAGGGAGAAAAGAGAGCGCAGACAAACGTAAAACGATGCATGGCGGCCGCCAGCAAAATTCCCAGCGCGACCCCTAAGACAAATCCGGCCATCACCCGCAGCAACGAAGAACCAATGGACAGCCAAAAGGCCCCTTGGCCCGCCATCTCCCAAAGACGGCAAGCAACGCGAACGGGAGATGCCAAAAGCACCTCCCGGCCAATCGCCATAGCAAGTATCTGCCAGGCGGCAATCCAGATTGCCGCCACAGCAGTACCGCGCAGAGCCCGTTTCCAATTTTTATTTCGCGTAATAGAAAGCATCATCGGGCATTGCCCCTCCGATCGAAGCAGGGTTAGCGTCAAACAAAACTTTTAAGAAGCCGGACAGGCTGGTTTTCATCTGAGCGCCGTCGACATAGGTGATGTTGCAATTGGGAATTGCCTTCTTGGCTACTGCCGCTTTGGGAAGAATTCCATGCTTTTCCACCAGTTGAGAAGCCTCATCCAGATTGGTGTTGACATATTCCACCGATTCGTTGTAGGCTTTCAGGAAGCGGTTCAGCGCATCCTTATGCTCTTCGGCAAATTTCTTCTGTACCACGATGCAGCCCATGGTCAGGATGCTGTCCTCCCCCGCTACTTTGTTCCACTCCTCGGTCAAATTGAGAGCGGAGCGCACGCCGGGGTTCGCGCTGAGCACGGCGGTCACATTGGGCTCAGGCAGCATACCGATATCCACCTCGCCGGCCGACATCAACGCCGCCAGCTCGCTATGCTCGCCTTTCCATACAATCGTAACGTCCTTGTCCGGGTCAAGACCGTTTTTGGTCAAGATATAGTCAAGAACATATTCCGGGGTAGAACCCTGTCCGGTCGCTCCAATGGTTTTTCCTTTCAGATCGGCTACCGACTGGATCGTCTCGCCGTTCTCAAGCAGATAAAGCACACCCAGCGTATTAAGGGCTGCAACCTGAATCTGTCCTTCGGTCTTTTTATACAGCACCGAAGCCAGATTGGTCGGTACGGCGGCAATATCGACTGAGCCATTGACTACCTGGGCAGTAATCTCATCGGGGGCAGCTGCCAGGCTAAATTCATAGCGATCCCCCTGCGCGCTCTCGGCAGACGCATCTTCCATTAGTTTGGCCATTCCCATACCGGTGGGGCCCTTGAGGGTCGCAATTTTGATGTCCACCGGCTGTGCGGACTGACCGGCGCAGGCGGCCAGAGACAGAACCATGGCCAGCATCAGCATCAGAGCCAGCAATCGTTTTGTGTGTTTCATTTTGTATCCATCCTTTCGTTATGAGAAGCCTCCCGAAGCCGCTGACGGTTTCGGATGGCGATACAATGCCCCGTCTTTCCAATCGCCCCGACGCGCTCAAGAGCGTCAAAAGCACGATACAGAGAGGCGCGGCCAATATCCAATGCTTTGGCTAATTCGCTGAGGCTGCACGGCAGCACCACCGTTTCTTCCTGTTCCGGCAGAGTCAACAGATAACGAGCCAGCCGCCCCTCGGCGCTACCGGCGGTAAAGGAATCAATTTTACTATTTAAAAAGCGAATCCGGCCGGACAGAAAACGGATGTAATTGAGAGCGGCTCGGCTTTCCCGAACAAACAGCTCCTGCACCAATGGCTGAGACAAAAACAACACCCGACAGTCGGTTGCCGCCGTCAGACAGGTGACGTAGTCCTCCTCTCCAAATAAAGCGGCCGCGCCAAACATCTCCCCTTGGACAACCGTCCGAAGTGGAAGGCTCTGTTCCCCTTTTCGTTTGGACACGTGTATCCGTCCCTGCGCCACCACGCCCAAAGCACGTTCAAAACGCTCCGGATCAAAAATCACGTCCCCTTTGACATAGCCGCGTTCGGTGCATCCGGGATGGCCAAGACAAAAATCCAGCGTCTGCTCCTCGACTCCATCAAATAAAAACAAGCGTTTGAGAAGCATTTTTCTTTCTTGGTCGGACATAGGCAAGCTCCATTCATTCTGTCTCATTTGATACACTTATATTATATCCTGTTTTTTTACTTTGTCAAGAGGAAGGTAAAAATAAATTGTCTTTGACACCATATCGGTTCTCGATTGGGATCCTCTATCTCCCCTGCCAATCCTCCAAAAATACAACAACAGCCAGAGGCGGAGTTCTCCCCCCTCTGGCTGTATCTATACTTAGAGGATTATTCGACTTCGACCGTCCATCCAAACGGATCTTCCAGCTTGCCGAACTGAATGCCAGTAAGGCAATCATAAAGTTTCTGGGAAATGGGGCCGATTTTCCCGCCATTGATCGGCATGACCTTGTTGCAGTATTTCAACTCGCCAATGGGGGAAACCACCGCCGCCGTGCCAGTGCCGAAAGCCTCGTCCAATCTGCCCTGCTCCGCCGCCTGAACGATTTCGTCAATGGACAGCTTGCGCTCGGTGACCTTCGCCCCCCAGCTGCGCATCAGCTCAATGGCCGACATACGCGTAACGCCTGGCAGCGTGGCGCCGTCCAATTCGGGGGTGATGATTTCGCCGTCAATGACAAAGAAAACGTTCATTGCCCCGACCTCTTCGACATACTTGCGCTCTACACCGTCGAGCCAGAGAACCTGAGTATATCCCTGCTTCTCCGCCAGCTGCTGCGCTTTGAGAGACGCGGCGTAGTTACCACCCGTTTTGGAAAAGCCCATACCGCCGCGCACGGCACGCACATACTCGTCCTCGACGAAAATCTTGACCGGATCAAGCCCGCCCTCGTAATAAGCGCCCACCGGCGACAGGATGATGACAAACATCAAATGCTTGCCCGGATGTACGCCCAACATGGGATCCACCGCGAAAATAAAGGGACGGATGTAAAGCGAAGTTCCCTCCTTTGTGGGAATCCAATCGGCTTCCAAACGCACCAGCTCTTTAAGACATTCCAAAGCAAACTCTTCATCAATAGCCGGAATGCACAGACGGTCGTTGGAAGAATTAAGCCGGGCCATGTTACGGTCAGGCCGGAAAAGCAGGATGCGGCCGTCGGGAGCGCGATAAGCTTTCATCCCCTCAAATACTTCCTGCCCATAGTGCAGACACATGGCCGAGGGATCCAGCGAAATAGGACCGTAAGGAACGATGCGGGGATCGTGCCAGCCTTGCCCTTCATCGTAATCCATAAGGAACATGTGGTCGGTAAAAATCTTACCAAAGCCAAGCTTGGACGCGTCGGCCGGCTTCTGCTTCGGCGTGGTAGTGCGTTGGATAGACAGCTTCATTTTGACATACCCTCTTTATTTGAAATCTCATACGAACCTATTTTATTTATTGCCCCAAGAAGCGAAGGAGAGCGGCTTTGGACTGAGCGCCTACCAGACGATCCGTCTCCTGCCCTTTTTGGAACAAAACCAGGGTGGGAATGCTCATAACCCCGTACTGTGCGGCAAGAGCGCCCTGCTCGTCTACGTTGACCTTACCGACCCTGACCTTTCCGTCAAGTTCAGCGGCAAGCTCCTCGACAATCGGGCCTACCGTACGGCACGGGCCGCACCAGGGAGCCCAGAAATCCAGGAGCACCGGAAGCTCACTGTCCTGAACAATGGCGGTAAAATTTTCGGACGTTACGGTAAATTCCATCGTGCATCCTCCTTTTCATTATAATCAAACCTCACCGTACAAACAACGGATTCCTCCACAGCCTGCGCGGCGGTTTCTTTATATTTTTTCCGGCTTGATAATCCCATTGCGCTGCGCGTGAATCATCTCATGCTCGCAGTACTCACAGCAATTCCCCTGAC
>CABQCM010000201.1 GCA_902462665.1 uncultured Oscillospiraceae bacterium
TCATGGCCCCCTCGTCGGGGCTGACGATCATGAGGTGTTGGCTGTCCGGCTGGATACCGGGAACCTTACGGAACAAGGTTTTGAGGACTTGATAATAGGGCATGACGTTGTCAAAGCCGGCAAGGGGAATCGCGTTGTTGACCCGGGGATCGTGAGCATCAAAGGTGATAATATTGGATACACCCATGTTAATCAGCTCCTGCAAAGCCACCGCACAATCGAGCGACTCACGGTAATTGCGCCGATGCTGGCGACCGCCGTAGAGGATGGGCATGATAATGTTGATGCGGTGAGCCTTGCCGCTAGCGGCTTGAATAATGCGTTTGAGATCCTGATAATGATCGTCGGGCGACATGGCGTTTTCCCGTCCGAACATCTGGTAGGTGCAGCTATAATTGCCTACATCCACTAAGATGAACAGATCGTCTCCGCGAATACTTTCCCGGATAAGGCCCTTGCCGTCGCCGGAGGAAAAGCGGGGGCATTGTGATTCCACCAAAAAGGTTTCGGTCGGCGTGGAGCTTTGGGCTGCCCACTGGGTCAGATAATAGTCGATCTGTTTGCCCATTTCGGCCGCGCTTTGCAACGCGATGATGCGCAGGGGGGCCACCCGTTTCTCCTCGTTGAAAATAATTTCTCCGGCATTTTGCTTGGTCATCTTTATTTCCCCTTTTTCCTTTGGTATCTATGCTTTTGGGCGCAGAACGCTCTCTGCGCTCAAACGAACCCGATTAAAATAAGCTCATCTGCATGCTTTTGGGAATATGATCGAGCGCCCCCATCCCGGCCAGCGCCTCAATCACCGTTTTGGATACGCCCGAACGAGCCTGCAGGTCATCCCACGAGAGAATTTCGCCGCCTTTTGCGGCTGCCTCCATGGAACGGGCTGCCGTTTCTCCCACTCCGTCCAGCGAAGAGAAGGGAATTCGGATTTTTCCATCCTCTACCGTGTACTGGGTGGCTCTGGAGCGGGTTAAATCAACTGGCAGCATCTCCACCCCGCGGGCAAGCATCTCATTGAGTATGTAAAGGTTGGTCAGCTTCTTTTCCTCTTTGACGCTGGCGTCCTTACCTTTATCATTAATTTCCTTAATGCGCGCACGCACAGCCGAAATTCCTGCTAAGGCGGATTCTACGTCCACATCTTCCCCGCGGGCGGAAAAATAAGCTGCGTAATAGGCCACCGGATGATACACTTTATACCATCCCAGACGCAGCGCCGAAATCATATATGCCGCGGCATGCGCCTTGGGGAACATGTACTTAATCTTCATACATGAGTCAATGTACCACTGAGGCACGTCGTGATCCCGCATAGCCTGAATGTGCTCGGGAGTCAGCAGGGTGGTGGCGTTTCCCTTACGCACAATCTCCATAATTTTAAAGGCCATCTTTGGTTCCAGTCCCTTGTGGAGCAGGTATACCATGATGTTGTCGCGGGTCCCAATGACCTCGGAAATCGTACAGGTTTTGTTTTTAATCAACTCCTGCGCGTTGCCCAACCATACGTCTGTGCCGTGAGAAAGGCCGGAAATTTGAAGCAGATCGGCAAAGGTGCGCGGCTGAGAATCCACCAGCATCTGCCGCACAAAATTGGTGCCCAGCTCCGGCAGCGAAAAGGTACCTGTTTCGCTGTAAATTTCCTCTCTGGTTACTCCCAGCGCTTCCGGGGAGTGGAATAGACTCATCACCTTTTCGTCGCTCATGGAAACCTTCATCACTGGGATTCCGGTGAGGTCCTCAAGATATTTGTAGATGGTCGGAACATCGTGTCCGAGAATGTCAAGCTTCAAAATGGTATCGTGGATGGAGTGAAAGTCGAAATGGGTGGTGATGGTGTCGGAATTGACGTCGTCGGCCGGGTGCTGCACCGGGCAAAAATCAGTGACTTCCATATCCTGCGGCACAACGACCATGCCGCCGGGGTGCTGGCTGGTAGTACGCTTGACCCCCGTGCAGCCCAGGGTCAGACGGTCGCGCTCCGCGCGGTTGAGCACCAGGCCTTTTTCATCCTCGTACTTACGCACAAAACCAAAAGCAGTCTTGGAGGCAACGGTTGAGATGGTACCGGCCTTGAAAACGTTTTGCGTACCGAACAGCTTTTCGGTGAATTTATGGGCGGAGGATTGGTATTCCCCTGAAAAGTTGAGGTCGATATCGGGCACCTTGTCGCCGTCAAAGCCCAAGAAGGTTTCAAATGGGATGTCGTGGCCGTCCCGGTTCATTGCCGTACCGCAGTGCGGACAATCTTTGGGAGGCAGGTCAAAGCCTGAACCGACGCTGCCGTCCTCAATGAATTCGCTGTAACGGCATTGCGGGCAGACATAATGCGGGGGGAGGGGATTGACCTCCGAAATACCGGCCATTGTCGCCACAAAGGACGAACCGACCGAACCACGGGAGCCGACCAGATAGCCGTGCTCTTCCGAATCCTTCACCAGCTTTTGAGCGGTGACGTACATGACCGAGAAGCCGTTCTTAATGATCGATCCCAGCTCTTTATCCAGTCGTTTTTCCACCAGCTCCGGCAGGGGATCGCCGTAAATACGCTTGGCAGCCGAGATGGAGTCCTCTTGCAGGGATTCATCCGAACCGGCGATGGAAGGCGGGAAGTTCCCTGGAGGAACGGGCAACAAATCATCGATTTGATCACAAATTTTGCGCGGGTTGCCAACCACGACGTCGTGAGCGGTCTCTGCGTCCAGATAGTCAAACTCAGCCAGCATTTCATCGGTCGTGCGAAAGTACAGCGGAGCCTGTTCGTCAGCGTCCTTAAAACCCTGCCCGGCCATTAGAACCCGCCGGAAAGCTTCGTCCTCTTTGTTGAGAAAATGCACGTCGCCGGTAGCCACTACGGGTTTGTCCAGCTTTTCGCCAATGCGAATGACCGTTTTATTGTATTCCTCCAACTCGGCGCGGGAGGAAACCTGCTGGCTGCGCAGCATGAATTCGTTATTACCGATGGGTTGGATTTCGAGATAATCGTAATATTCCGCAATATCGCACAATTCTTCAAACGGCCGGCCGGCGGTAATTGCGCGGAAAAGCTCCCCAGCCTCGCAGGCGCTGCCGAAAAGCAGCCCTTCACGGTGGCGGTTCATTTCGCTTTTCGGGATGAGGGGATGACGATAAAAATATTCCAAATGAGATTTGGAGATGAGCTTATAAAGATTTTTTAATCCCGCTTGATTACGTACCAGAATGATGAAGTGGTAAGACGGCAATTTTTTGACATCGGTACCCGCCAGCGCCGAATTGAGTTGGCCGGTGGTGGTGCAGCCCCAGCGGCCTTCGGCCATGTCGAGCAGCTTGACAAAAATTTTCGAGAGGATATCGGCGTCCTCAAAAGCGCGATGATGTTCGAATTTTCCGAGTCCCAGCGCCTTGGCCACGGTATCCAGCTTGTGATTGCGTGTTTCGGTCAGCAGGCTGCGGCAGAGCACCAGCGTGTCAATGTAAGGGTTGGTAAAGGGGATATCATTTCGTTTGGCGGCTGCCTCGATGAAGCCCATGTCAAACTTGGCGTTGTGCGCAACTAGAATACTATCGCCGCAGAACTCGAGGAATTGACGCACCGCTTCCGCTTCGAGCGGAGCGTCGGCTACCGTGCGGTCGTCAATGCCGGTCAGCTCGGTGATATGCTCCGGAATGGGACGCTGTGGATTGACATAGGTTTTGAATATTTCGGCTTTTTGGCCGCCGGTAATACGCACCGCACCGATTTCGGTTAAGCGTTCCTTTGCCGCGTTAATGCCGGTCGTTTCCACGTCAAACACGACAAAAGTGCCGTCAAACGGTTCGTCCCCGCCGCTAACCGCCGTAATCACGTCGTTGACCATATAGGCCTCGACGCCGTAAATAATTTTAATATCGCCGCCCTTTTTGCGGATTTTTCCCTGTGCCTTAGCTGCGTCCGGAAAAGCCTGCACCACGCCGTGATCGGTGATGGCGATGGCCGGAT
>CABQCM010000202.1 GCA_902462665.1 uncultured Oscillospiraceae bacterium
CCCGCCTCTCCTCCGATCGGCGGCCGACGATATCGCTGATTTTCCCCTGCCCGATCATCGAATATCCGTCCCGGCCGACGCCGGTGTCCATAAACAGGTCGTTGACGTCCTTGAGGCGAACCGACGCGCGGTTGATGCGGTATTCGCTGTCCCCCGAGCGGTAATACCGGCGGGTGACCGCCACCTCATCGGTGTCGCAGGGAAGGGCGCGGTCGGTGTTGTCAAAGCAGATGGTGACTTCGGCATACCCCAGCGCTTTACGCGCGGCCGTGCCGCCAAAAATTACATCCTCCATCTTAGCGCCGCGCAGCGACTTGGTCGATTGCTCCCCCAGCACCCAGCGGATGGCGTCTGAAAGATTGCTTTTTCCGCTGCCGTTGGGTCCAACCACGGCCGTAACCCCTTTCCCGAATTGCAGCACTACCTTATCGGCAAAGGATTTAAAGCCCTGTATTTCCAGTGATTTTAAAAACAATGTTTCACATCCTCTGTATGGCGATCTGGCGGCAACGCAGCCGCGCGTCCTCCCCGACGCGGCAGCGGTACCCCAGACGACCGAGACGCTCTAAATTCCGCTTGCCCTGCCCCGACGCTTTGGAAAGGCAGCCTGGCGCGGCAAGCAGACGATATTCCCCCTCCGGATAGTGAGAAAGGGCGGCAAGCTCGGCGCGGTAAAATAGCTCTCCCTCACACAGCTCCCGAAAGGCGGGATGCCACGGCCCGGCGATGCGGTTTTGCCGCAGGGAATCGCTATCGTGCAGCCCAAGCCGGATGACCCGGATTCCTTTCTGTTCCATATTCTCAAGCAGTTCGGCGCAAAGCGCAACCGCCTCGTCCAGCGGCTGCGGGGTATAAATCCCCTGATCATACCACGCGGCGAGCCGCGTGCCGCGCAGCACCAGCGTCGGATAAATGCGCATGGTAGCGGGGCGCAGCGCAGCCAGCCGGCAGGCGGTGTCCTTTGCCCCCGCATCGGTATCTCCCGGCAGACCGGTCATCATTTGCAGCCCCAATTCCATCCCGGCACTATGAATGCACTCGGCAGCGCGGCAGGTATCCTCCGGCGTATGACCGCGACCGTTGCGAGAGAGCACCCCATCGTCCATGCTCTGCGCCCCCAGCTCCACCGCCGTGACGCCGTATTCTTTTAGCATGGCGGCCGTCTCGCCGTCCATCGCGTCGGGACGAGTAGACAGCCGAATGCCATAAAACAATCCCCTGCGCACATAAAAAGCCGCCCGTTCCAGCAAGGGCGCGGTTTTGTCGCGTGGCAGCGCGGTAAAGCTGCCGCCAAAAAAGGCAATTTCCGAGCTGGCGGGGTCAACACGTCCGCTTCGCAACGCGGTTTCAGCGGCGACGGAAACCGCATCGGGAGTCGGAAAAGCCTTTTGCCCCGTGATGGCCCTTTGATCGCAAAAGCTGCACTGGTGCGGACATCCCGCATGGGGAACAAACAGGGCGACATTGACGTGCTTCACAGCCCCATCATCTTGAGCGCCTCATGGGCGGCCGACTGCTCGGCGTCCTTTTTGCTGCGCCCTTCCCCACGGCCCACGACGTTGGAATTAATGCGCACCTCAACCACAAAATGCTTGTCGTGATCCGGCCCGCTGGAACCGGTAAGGACATATTCGAGCATCTCCTCCGGGTTTTGCTGAATGACCTCCTGCAACGCGGTCTTGTAATCCCGGAAGGGCGGCGCTTTTTTCTCCTTTAACTCAGGCAGGACAAAGCGAACCACAAACTGATCGGCCGCCTCCATGCCGCCGTCGATGTAAATGGCGGCGAGCAGCGCCTCAAACGCGTCGGCCAGAATCGAGTCGCGCTGACGCCCGCCCGTGTTCTGTTCCCCCCGGCTGAGCAGCAAATGCTCCCCCAGCCCAATCTTGCGCGCGAGACCGCAAAGCGACTTTTCGCACACCAGCGAGGAGCGGATTTTGGTCAATTCCCCCTCCGGCAAATGGGTAAAATGCCGGAACAGATGATCGCTTACCACAATGGAAAGCACCGCATCCCCCAAAAATTCCAGCCGTTCGTTGCTCTGCACGTGCCGCCCCGATTCGTTGGCATAGGACGAATGGGTCAGGGCGTTGGTCAGAAGCGAGGGATTTTGAAAGGCGTATCCAATGGTTTCTTCCAAACGATTCACTCGGCATCCCGCCCTTCTCCGGCGGCCTGAGCAACCGCCTGCGTGATGGTCTCAATCGCCTGCGAGTCCGCGAACAGGCTGGCCTGATGAATGGCGTTCATCATCGCCTTGGCGTCCGAACTGCCATGCGCCTTGATGACCGGGCGGCGCACTCCCATGAGAGGAGCCCCCCCTGCCTCGCGGTAATCGAGAGTGTGTTTGAGGGCTTTCATTGGTTTCTTGACCAACAGGGCGGCCAGCTTACCGGCCAATCCGGAAAGAAAGACCCCCTTAATCATTCCAAACAGCGCGCTGGCGGCTCCCTCGGTCAGCTTGAGCACCACATTGCCCGAAAAGCCGTCGCAAACCAGCACGTCGCACACCCCGCCGGGGACGTCCCGCGCCTCGACATTGCCAATAAAATTCACCGGCGAGCTTTTCAGTAGGGAAAAAGCAGCGTGCTGCAGTTCGCCCCCCTTGCTCTCTTCCGTGCCGACATTGAGCAGCCCCACGCGGGGAGAGGCGATTTCTGCCACCCGCTCCATATAAATTGATCCCATAATGCCGAAGCTCTGGAGCATATCCGGCCGGCATTCGACGTTGGCCCCCGAGTCGATGAGCAGATAGGGCTGTTTGGGGGTCGGCATGCTCACGGCCAGCGCTGCCCGCTTGACCCCGGGAATACGCTTGACGTAAAAGGTGGACCCCATGACCAGCGCGCCGGTGCTGCCGGCCGAAACGAAAGCGTCCCCCTGGCCCGCGGCCAGACGGCGCAGCCCCTCCGCCATGGAGCAGCCCTTCTTGGATTTTAAAACCTCACCGGGGTCGTCGTGCATGGCGATCATCCCATCCGCCGGGATGATTTCAATGCCGTCCAGGCTTTCGCCCTGTTCGGCCGCGCAGGAACGGATGGCCTGTTCGTCCCCCACGAGGGAGATTTCCATTCCCCATTTGCGCCGCGCCATGACGGCGCCCTGAATGCAGCAGAGAGGGGCGTTGTCCCCCCCAAAGGCGTCCACAATGATTCTGCTCATAGCCAATCTCATCCCTTTTCTAAAATTACAGGCGGCATACCAACTCCAAAAGCCCGACAGCCGCCGGATTGAATTCCAATTTATGTTTCCCGTTCCATGCGCGCTCAAACGGCTGTGGACAGCCCTGCTTCTCGCATGGCCTGAGCCAAATCCTCCAAAGCGCGCGCTGCAAGGGCGCCATACCGTTCCCGTTTGTCCCGAATATGGGTCTCCAGCGGCGGAAGCACGCCAAAGTTGGCTCCCATCGGCTGAAAATTCTTCACGCCGGGATCGCTGATATAGCGGCACAGCGCCCCTATCATGGTCGTGCGCGGCGGTACAAAAGGAGACTGACCAACCAGCGCGCGCGCCGCGTTCAGTCCAGCCAGAATGCCCGACGAGGCCGACTCCATGTATCCCTCCACCCCGGTGATTTGACCGGCAAAGAAAATCCGGCTGTCGTTTCTCAGCGCATAAGATGCGTCCAGCAGCCGCGGGGAATCGAGGAAGGTGTTGCGATGCATCACCCCATAGCGCATAAACTCCGCGTCATGCAATGCGGGGATCATAGAAAAAACCCGCTTTTGCTCGGAAAATTTCAGGTTGGTCTGGAAACCGACCAAATTGTACAACGCCCCAGCGGCGTTCTCCCGCCGAAGCTGCACCACCGCCCAGGGGCGGTGCCCCGTGCGGGGATCACGCAGACCGACCGGCTTGAGGGGTCCAAAACGAATGGTATCTTTTCCCCGACGCGCCATAATTTCAATGGGCATGCATCCCTCGTAGACCGTGGGTTCGGCTTTTT
>CABQCM010000203.1 GCA_902462665.1 uncultured Oscillospiraceae bacterium
AATTGTCGATGGGCATCACCAAAATATCATGAATCGTATGCAGATATTCTTGCGGTCAACGCGATGACAAGAGACAACTTATTCCTTAGCGTTTGATGCACTTTCTAAAAATTCAAGCGACAGAAGTACTTTTATTGTTTAATATAAAGGAATCTTCCGCATAAGTCTAATAAAAAAATGATAAAAGCTATGCCAAATCCATCAAAAATGCGAATAAATTAGTTTCAGTCTTCAAAGCACCTTTTTCATTACATGCAAAATGAACGACGGAAAACGTGCAAAAAAACAGGGCACCACGCCCACAGAGTGGACATGATACCCTATCTCGCTTCTTACCGGCATTGTATCAAGCTCGGCAAGATCGTTGACCGCCGACATCAACGCCGGTATTAGTCGGCAAAATACTCGGCCAGTACCGAACGGCAGACATTGCAGTACACATATTTGACCTCGCCCAGCGTACGCACTTCAATATCGTCTCCTCCGCAGTAGGGGCATTCGAGATCAATGTTGCTGTGCTGAGTCAGAAAGTCCCGAAGCTGCGCCTCTCCCTCGCCGCGTTCGGCGGCTAGAATCAGTTCTAATAGGGCTTCCCGCTCGGGAGAATCCAGCCGTCCAATATAAAATAGTATGCGCGCCGTCTCCATCAAATCTACATTTTGTAATTCCAGCATCGTCGTCCATCCTTTCCATAGGGAAGCCTTCTTCCCTAATTCCACCTTATTATACTGCCCGCACAGCCAAACATCAATCCCCATTTTCCAATTTGCCGTCCTATCGTATTGCACACCCGAAAACAAGCATCAACTCGCTCGACACAGCCGGATAATGCGTGTCCGATTTAGTAGTTATCAAGCGCGTGCTTTGCGAGCGCAGACCATGATGATCGCAGCGGCACAAAGCATACACAGGATAGCCGCCACGGGCAGTGCATCCCCCGTTTTTGGCGGCTGGGAATCGTCGGTGAGCAAAACCGCATCGGTAAAGCGATCCAAATCAACCGCGCCTTCAATCCCATTCACTCGTCCCTGGTCGGTGTACTGAAACCCGGCCCATTCTTTCCACGGTCCAAACGAATTCAAATCCGTCCGGCTATAATCGGCCACCCACAAAGGATATCTTGCCAAGGCGTCGTCCCATAAATTCTCGACATTGGAATAATCGGTGTAAAACAACGGTACGATCTTGGTTTTCTCCTCCAGCCGCTGGGCAAAGGCGAGCGCAATTTCGTTAATTTGCTCTCTCGACCGATCCCCAAATTGCTCGTAATCCACCGCCGGACGACAATCGTAAGAATACCCTTGAATCAACGAAGCAAAAAAGTCGGCTTGTTCCCGCGCCTGTGCGGCGTCGGTGGCCGTCACAAAAAAGTAGAAGCCAACCTTCATTCCAGCGTCCATCGCCCCCTGGGTATGCGCGCGGAAGCGCCGGTCCTCCTCCCTTCCCTCGCCTGCGCGGATGTAAACGACCTGTTTGCCGGAATCCTTCACCTTTTGAAAATCAATTTCATCCTGCCATACGCTGACGTCCAGTCCTTCGTACACTTCCTGCGCCGAAGCGGTGAAGCTCGAGAGGGCGCACAGACATACAATCAGAAATAAGAGACCCGTTCGGAACAAACGTTTCATATGATTCACCCAGTCTTTTGCAAGGAAATCCCCGCAAAATGCCTTCCTTTCTTCTAAAATTACCGTGTTCGCCGTTTTGAAATCTTCTGCCGCTTGTTCGGACGATCGTCAAAATACGGCGCCGGCCCGTTACCAATGTATGTTTTCAGCAAAGAAAAGGTGAATGCATCCATTCTGTTCCGACGCAACGAACTCTGGGACGAAAAATATCGCCGCTGTCTCGAAAGACAGCGGCGATTTCATCTTGATTTGTTACTATTACAGCGCAAAAAATGCAGATGCGCCCAGTTCTATGCCTCCAGACGGCCCAACACTTCAAAAGATTCCTGCAGAGCGGGGTAAAGCTGGCGGTAAAGAGGATAAAGCTTTGCATACTGTTCAGCAGCCTCGTCGTTCGGCTGCTGACGTCCCGATTCTGCGATGACAGCATCGCAGGCCTCCTCTACGGAAGCGTAGACCCCGGCTCCCACTCCGGCGAGGAGCGCCACGCCGAGCGCAGGCCCCTCCTTAGAGCGCAGCGTGGCAATGGGACAATGAAATACGTCGGCCAGCATCTGCCGCCAGAAGGGACTGGAGCCACCGCCGCCGCAGGCCGCCATGCGGCCCACCGTTAAGCCCATCTCGTCGAACACCGACAAGCAGTCCTTGAGAGAATAGGTTACTCCCTCCATCACAGCCCGCAGCAGATCGCGGCGCTCATGCACAGCACTTAGACCAAAAAAGACGCCGCGTGCATTGGGGTCGAGATGCGGCGTTCGTTCCCCCATAAGGTAGGGCAGATAATACAGCCGGTTGGCTCCGATGGGAGACAGGGCGGCTTGCTGATCCATCAGTTGATACGGATCCACCTGCATTCCTTGCGCCGTCTGCACCTCGGCCGCGCAAAACTGGTCGCGAAACCATTTCAAGGACAGTCCCGCTCCCTGGGTTACCCCCATGACATGCCATGCGCCCGGCACGGCGCAGCAGAAAGTGTGCACCCGGCCTTTGGGATCAATGGCAGGCCGGTCGGTGTGAGCATACACCACGCCGCTCGTTCCAATGGTGGTGAAAGCAAGGCCGTCGCGTACCGTGCCGGTGCCCACAGCGGCGGCGGCGTTGTCCCCCGCTCCCCCGACGACGGGAGTGCCGGCTTTCAACCCGGTCGCCTCGGCGGCTTCGCGGCTGATCACCCCGGTGATTTCGGGCGACTCATAAACTTTGCCAAGCAAGGCCGGGTCGATGGACAGCTTCGACAGAATTTCCTGCGACCAGCAGCGACCGGGCACATCCAGCAGCTGCATACCGCTTGCATCCGACACCTCGGTAGCGTATTCGCCGGTCAACCGGAAGCGGATGTAGTCCTTGGGCAGTAAAATGTGCGCACAGCGTTCGTATACCTCCGGGCAATGCTTGCGTATCCAGAGAATTTTGGATGCCGTGAAACCAGTCAGAGGGGGATTGGCAGTCACTTCAATCAAACGATCCAATCCCACCAGGCGCTCCATGTCCCGGCATTCTTCCCCGGTGCGCTGGTCGCACCAGAGAATGGCGGGATGCAAAATTTCATTTTCCCGGTCGAGCATGACCAGGCCATGCATCTGACCGGACAATCCCACGCCGCAAATTTCATCCGGCCGGACGCCGCTGCGGCCTAAGACGGCCGCGCAGCCCTCCCGCACCGCTTCCCACCAGTCGAGCGGATTCTGCTCAGCCCAGCCGTTGCGAGGCTGCGACAAGGGATATTCCCTTGTATGGCTTGCCAGCACTCCGCCATCCTGCCCAAACAGCACCGTCTTTGTGCCGCTGGTTCCGATGTCGATACCAAGAAGATAGGACATATTCATCACCAACCCTTTGTCATACAAAGTGTTCCTGTTTTCTCAAACAATACAGACCGCATTGACGAAAAAGACGAATCGTATTCAATTTGCGTCAGATGTTCCCGCCGAACAAAATGGAATTGACCAGATGCTCCAAATACTCCTGCCGGCCGCTTTGGTTGGTCGAAACGTCGCCCAGAGACAGAGCGTAATCCTCCAACTGCGCCATGGTAGCCTCTCCCTGACGAATCTGCCGGCCAATGCCGGTGTTCCAACTCGCATAACGTTCGTCCACAAACGATTGGATGCGCCCATCCCGCACAATGCGGTCCGCCACGCGAAGCCCCAAGGCATACGCGTCCATCCCCGCAATATAGCTGTAGAGAACGTCCTCCGGGCCAAAGGAGCCGCGGCGGGTTTTGGCGTCAAAATTGAGCCCGCCTCGAGTAAATCCGCCTGCTTTGAGCACCTCAAGCATGCACAGGGTGGTATCGTAAATGTTGGTGGGGA
>CABQCM010000204.1 GCA_902462665.1 uncultured Oscillospiraceae bacterium
GAGCCGCAGGGAACAGCTGGAATGCCGGTGCTCGAAGTGCTGCAAAAGAAAGAACTATGCGATTGTGTTATCGTCGTCACGCGGTATTTTGGTGGGATTTTACTGGGAACCGGGGGACTGGTACGCGCCTATTCGCAGACCGCGTCTCTCGCGGCCGATGCGGCCGGGAGAGTGCTTATGCGCCCGTGCGCAATGTGTGAGCTCGAGTGTGACTATGCCGATTACGGGCGGCTCTCTTCTTTGGTCCCCGAGTGGGGAGGGCGCGTGGACGACGCTCAGTTTACCCAGCGCGTCGCTTTGAGCTTTCGTTTGCCGCAGGAGGCTCTGGAAACCGGATTTTATCGCGCGTTGGCCGATGCGACCGGAGGTCGTGTAGAGTGCCAAACAATTGGAAGAGGTTATTTGGATATTTCAGATATGGGTGAAAGTGGATAAGGAGAAAATCCAAGCAGAACGAAAAATCGGAAGTTTAGCAAGGTGATGTCAGTGATAAAAGCGGTAATATTTGATATGTTTGAAACTCTGATAACTCATTATGACAGCCCTTTGTATTTCGGAGAACAAATGGCAGCTGATATAGGCATATCGAATGATAAATTTCAGGAGTTATGGGAACCATCGGGACAGGACAGAACTATAGGGAAAATAACTTTGGAAGATATGCTGGAGATAATTTTTATCAAAAATAATTGCTATTCCGAAAATATGTTAAATTACGTTGTTCAAAAACGCATTCGGGCAAAAGAAGAAATGTTTGAACATTTACATAGAGAAATTATCCCATTGTTAGATGCATTAAAGAAAAAAAGGATATTGATTGGCTTGATAAGCAACTGCTTTTCTGAGGAAGCTATGGTAATTAAAAAGAGTATTCTGTATCCATATTTTGATGTATCCTGTCTGTCATATGATGAAGGCTTACAAAAGCCCGATGTAGCAATCTTTTATAGGTGTTTGAATCAATTAAATGTCCAGGCAAGAGAATGTTTATATGTAGGTGACGGAGGCGATTTTGAACTGGAAGCAGCAGAAAAACTGGGCATGAAAGCTGTTCAGGCAGTTTGGTATTTTAAAGAAGATGTTGCTTGGACATCGAAAATTAAATCGGGATTTAAACAGATAGAAACACCGTCGGATATTTTGCAGATTATTTAAAAATAGATGTTTGGAAGTGGTATAAATATTTGCCTGTCGAAATGATTGTCCACAGGGATAATAACGAGCATCGGATTGTGTCAGCTACAACCCTGCCTATACAAAATGAGCAGGCTGATTCGCAGTCGAAAGAAATGTAAGCTTTAAATAGGGATTACTCTGCCTCCCTATTGCAAATAAAATGCAAAGAGATTGTTATCCTTTAGAATAAGAGCCTTCCTCGTATGAGGAAGGCTCTTTGGGGTATCATCTGCTAGCGTATGGTTCCAATGTAATCAGTAACGTGTACTGCATTGCCGCCTTGATAATAGATGCGGGGCACCCGGCGGCTGATTAGACAGATCAGCTCGTAATGAATGGTTTGGGCGATTGCGGCCAGTTCGTCCAGCGACAAGAAGGCGTCGCCGTCCCGACCGAAAACGGTGGCGATGTCGCCCGGCTGCACCCCTTGGATGTCCGTCACATCCAACACTGCCTGATCCATACAGACGTTACCGATGACCGGCGCGCGGCGACCGTGTACGAGCATGCATGCTTTGTTGGAAAAGGCGCGCAGATAACCGTCGGCATAGCCGATGCAGACGGTGGCGATGCGCCGGGGAGAAGGGGCGATATAAGTACGTCCATACCCTACCGCGTCGCCGGCGGACAAATCCTTGACCATGGTAATCATGGTGCGGCATTGCATGGCGGGTCGCTCAGGCACCGCCCCTTGGCACTCGCTCGAGGGGGAAAGGCCGTAAAGCGAAATCCCGGCTCGTACCAAATCAAGCTGCATGCCTTTCCAGGCTATACTGGCGGCGGAATTGCAGCAATGCCGCAGGGGAAGACGAATTCCCTGCGCTTCCAGCGTATCCACCGCATGGCAGAACTGCTCAAACTGCCGGTGCGTAATGCTTCCATTCGGATCTCCGCCAAAATCGGCTGACTGAAAATGAGTGAATACTCCATCGACTTGAAGTCCTGGCAGACGACAAGCGTCCGCCGCCTGCTGCAAATCGCCGCCAGCCGAAAAGCCGATGCGGTTCATACCAACGTCCAATTTGAGGTGAACGCGAACGGTCTGCTCCATTTGCACGGCCTCGTTGGAAAGCTCTTTTGCATACTCAGGGGAATACATCGCCTGTGTGATATCATAGCGGCAGAGCATCTCGGCTTCTTTGACTGGGGTGTAGCCCAAAATTAAAATGGGTAGGGTGTGCCCCAGTTTTCTTAATTGAACGGCTTCCTCCAGGTTGGATACGCCCAGCCAGTCGGCGCCCGCGCGAACAAAGGCCTGCGCGGCCTGTTCCACCCCGTGACCATAGGCGTCGGCCTTTACTACGGCCATCACTTGCGCCCCGGCGGCCTTTTCTTTAATTTGTCGAAAATTAAACTCCATAGCGTCCAGATCAACCTCAACCCACGTGCGATGCAAAAAGGAATCGTTCAACCGGTTTCCCTCCTTTTTCTTCATACCGCTTTATTTTATCGCTCTTGCCCAGTAAAGTCAATGAAAAACGGATATTTTGTCCAAGCGGCGCATAAGTATTATCGAAGGAATCACGGAGGTGTTTGTCCATGAAAAAATGGTTGCCCGTTGTAGCGGTTTGCCTGGTTTGTTCTATGCTTTGCTCCTTGTCAGTGCTGGCCGATGAGCCGACCAAAGAGAGCCGGACCTCAATTGCCACCGAGTATGAAAGCGAAACCCTATTTCAAAACTTTGAAATCGAATCGGTTCCTGCCTCGACGGTGCCGGTTTCGGCCGAGACCTTACAGTTGTCGGCTAGCTCGACGGTTCTCATGGAGGTTTCCACCGGGCAGGTGCTCTATGAAAGCAATGCGGACGAACAGCGTGCGCCTGCGTCCATCACCAAAATCATGACCATGTTGCTGGTAATGGAGGCCATCGAGGCCGGCCGGTTCACGATGGATACCCAGGTACCGGTGAGCGAACATGCCAGCAGTATGGGAGGTTCTCAGATCTGGCTGGAGGTAGAGGAGACCATGTCGGTCTACGACATGCTTAAGGCCACGGCGGTTGCTTCCGCCAACGACGCGGCTACTGCGCTGGGCGAACTGGTGGCCGGAAGCGAGGAGGCCTTCGTCAATCTGATGAACGAACGCGCCGCCCAGCTTGGCATGACGGGCACTCATTTTGTGAATTGCTGCGGGCTGGATACCGACAATCACTACAGCACCGCGCGAGATATTGGACGGATGTCCTGCGCCCTGCTGCAGCACGATCTCATCAAAGAATTTTCGCAGATTTGGATCGATTATCTTCGCGGCGGCACCACCCAGCTGGTCAATACCAACAAGCTAGTTCGTTTTTATCAGGGAACAACCGGGCTGAAAACCGGCACCACCGATCAGGCGGGCTTTTGTGTGTCGGCCTCAGCCGAACGGGACGGGATGGAGCTGGTAGCGGTCGTGCTGAATGGTGAAACCAGCGACAAGCGGTTTTCCGATGCAAAAAAGCTTTTGGATTATGGCTTTGCCAACTGGGGAATCGTCTCGATTGATATGAGCCAAATTCCGCTGGAAGAGGTAAAGGTCAATCACGGAACGATTGGTTCTGTGCCGGTCGATTACGAGGTTATGGATACCATTTTAGTACCCAAAGGCAAACAAAATGCGGTAAATCATACCATTAACCTTCCGACCGATGTCGACGCCCCTGTGGCCAAAGGACAGCTTTTGGGAAAAATCACCTTTACCCTGGACGACAAAGTGGTGGGGGAATGCCAGCTTTCAGCAGCCAGTGATGTGGAGAAAATGAGCTTTGGTAAGGCGTTATCCCGT
>CABQCM010000205.1 GCA_902462665.1 uncultured Oscillospiraceae bacterium
GCGATTCCGCTGGGCGCATATATCAAAAAAGTGATGTTTGGAGAGAAAACCTTTCTTTCCAAAATACTGACCCCTTGCGAAAATGCGGTCTATAAAGTGCTGCATGTCAAAAAAGACGAACAGATGAACGGGAAGAAGTACGCAATCAGCGTACTGATTTTTTCAGGGATCGGGCTGATTTTCCTATTCCTGCTTCAATTACTGCAAGGCGTTTTCCCCGGTAACCCGCAGGGATTATCCGGCGTCAAATGGGATTTGTCGTTTAACACCGCCGTCAGCTTTGTGACAAATACCAATTGGCAGGCGTACAGCGGCGAATCAACATTGAGTTATCTGACTCAGGCAGTCGGTCTTGCCGTACAAAATTTCGTATCCGCCGCAACAGGTATCGCTGTGCTGTTTGCTCTGATTCGCGGTTTCATCAAAGTGAAAGAAGATGGTCTTGGCAGCTTTTGGACCGATATCACAAGAATCGTCATTCATCTTTTAATCCCGCTGAATCTTATCATTTCTCTCTGCCTTGTCGCGGGCGGCGTAATCCAAAACTGGAAGTCTGCTGAAACGGTAGCGCTCGTGGAACCGATTGCGGTCAGCGCCGATGGCGAGATACTTGAAAACGCCGATATAAATCTGGAAACAGGCGTTGTAGCGATTGATGGCGAAGCCGTCCCGGATGCGCGGATCGTAACAGAGCAGTTTGTACCGATGGGTCCCGCGGCAAGTCAAATTGCCACGAAACAATCCGGAACAAACGGCGGCGGTTATATGGGGGTCAACTCGGCGCATCCGCTTGAAAACCCGAATGGCTTTACAAACCTTATTGAATTAATCTCTATTTTGTTGATTCCTGCCGCGCTGTGCTTCACGTTCGGCAAAGCGGTCAAAAACAAGAAACAAGGAAACGCAATTTTTATGGCGATGTTCCTGTGCCTTGTCATAGCGCTTGGGTGTATCGCCGTAAGTGAGCAGGCTGCGACAGCGCAGCTTGCTCAGGATGGCAGCGTCAATCTCTCTATAACCGATCAGGCCGGGGGCAATATGGAGGGCAAGGAAACCCGTTTCGGTATCGCTTCCTCCTCAACATGGGCAGCCTTTACCACTGCCGCTTCCAACGGCTCGGTAAACTCCATGCACGACAGCTATACGCCGCTCGGCGGTATGGTTGCGATGCTGCTGATGCAGCTTGGCGAGGTGATTTTCGGCGGCGTGGGCTGCGGACTTTACGGGATGTTGGCTTTTGCCATTTTGACCGTGTTTATTGCCGGCCTGATGGTTGGCAGAACGCCGGAGTTTCTTGGCAAGAAAATCGAACCGTACGAAATGAAGTGGGCAGTACTCGTCTGTCTGGCCACGCCGATTGCAATTCTTGTCGGAAGCGGCATCGCCGCAGTTGTTCCTTCTGTGTCTGACAGCCTGAATAACGGCGGCGCGCATGGATTTTCCGAACTCCTGTATGCGTATTCCTCCTGCGGCGGCAATAACGGGTCTGCGTTTGCGGGATTTAACGCAAACACGGTCTTTCTGAACGTCAGTCTTGGTCTTGTCATGCTCTTTGCAAGATTTGTTCCGATTGTCGGGACGCTTGCGATTGCCGGAAGCCTTGCGAAAAAGAAGCAGATCGCGACGACCGCAGGCACGCTTTCGACCACCAACGGGATGTTTGTATTTTTGCTGGTTTTCATCGTTTTGCTGGTTGGCGCGCTCAGCTTTTTCCCCGCGCTGGCGCTCGGACCCCTTGCCGAATTTTTCGGTAATATCCTATAAAGGAGGTTTTGATATGTCTACTCATACAAAAAGTGCGTTTGCCGACCGTAAAATGGTCGTACGCGCTGTTCGGGATTCTTTCATCAAGCTGCATCCGAAAACGCAAACGGGAAATCCTGTCATGTTTTTAGTTTATGTTTCAGCATTTCTTACGACAGCGCTTTGGCTGATTTCTCTGTTCGGCATAAAAGACGCGTCAAGCGGTTACACGCTTGCCATTGCCGTAATCCTTTGGTTTACGGTGCTGTTTGCCAACTTTGCCGAGGCAATCGCCGAGGGTAGAGGAAAAGCGCAGGCGGATTCTCTGCGCGCATCAAAAAAAGATGTTGACGCCCATAAAATCCCCTCTGCGGATCAAAAAGATAAAGTAACGGTGGTCTCCTCCGCTTCTCTAAAAAAAGGAGACGTGGTGATTGTAAAGGCCGGAGCGCAAATACCGGCAGACGGCGAAGTGATTGAAGGAGCGGCTTCCGTTGACGAGAGTGCGATCACAGGCGAATCTGCTCCGGTTATTCGGGAAGCCGGCGGCGACCGCAGCGCCGTCACAGGCGGCACGACAGTTCTGTCAGATTGGATCGTTGTCGTCGTAACGAGCGCGGCGGGAGAAAGCTTTCTGGATAAGATGATTGCAATGGTCGAAGGCGCGGCAAGAAAGAAAACTCCGAATGAAATCGCTTTGCAAATCTTTCTTGTAGCACTGTCCATCATCTTTATCCTTGTGACGATGTCGCTGTATACTTACTCCGTCTTTTCTGCAAAACAGGCAGGGATTGATAATCCGACATCCGTTACAACCTTAGTCGCCCTTCTCGTTTGTCTTGCGCCTACCACCATAGGCGCTCTGCTCTCGGCGATTGGTATTGCAGGCATGTCGCGCCTAAATCAGGCCAATGTCCTTGCCATGAGCGGCAGGGCTATTGAAGCCGCCGGCGATGTGGATATTCTCATGCTCGATAAGACAGGCACGATCACTTTGGGCAACCGGCAAGCGGCCGAGCTGATTCCCGTGGATCAAACGGATAGGAACGAGCTTGCCGATGCCGCGCAGCTTTCTTCTCTCTCCGACGAAACCCCGGAGGGGCGCAGCGTCGTGGTGCTGGCGAAAGAGCAGTTCGGTATTCGGGGCAGAAACCTTAAAAACATGAACTTCATACCGTTTTCAGCCATAACCCGTATGAGCGGCGTGGATTTTGACGGAAACGAGATCCGAAAGGGCGCGGCAGATGCAATACAGGCATATGTCACGCAGGCCGGAGGCGTGTATTCCGAAGAATGCGACAGCGTAGTAAAATCCATCGCATCCAAAGGAGGGACGCCTCTTGTGGTCGCAAAAAATCATAAAGTTCTCGGCGTGATCTATCTGAAAGATATCATTAAACAAGGCGTCCATGAAAAATTTGCTGATTTGCGTAAAATGGGTATCAAAACGATCATGATCACAGGCGACAACCCCATGACCGCCGCTGCTATTGCCGCAGAAGCGGGCGTCGATGACTTTCTTGCCGAAGCAACGCCGGAGGGCAAGCTCTCCATGATTCGTGATTTCCAGCAAAAAGGCCACCTCGTCGCCATGACCGGCGACGGTACAAACGATGCGCCGGCGCTGGCGCAGGCGGATGTAGCGGTTGCGATGAACAGCGGCACGCAAGCGGCAAAGGAGGCAGGCAACATGGTGGACCTCGATTCCTCCCCCACGAAGCTCATTGACATTGTGCGGATCGGCAAACAGCTTTTGATGACCCGCGGCAGTCTTACCACCTTTTCCATTGCCAATGATGTTGCAAAATATTTTGCCATTATTCCGGCGCTCTTCATGGGACTTTATCCGGGTCTGTCGGCGCTGAACATCATGGGACTTCATTCGCCGCAAAGCGCCGTACTCTCTGCCATTATCTATAATGCGCTGATTATCGTCGCATTGATACCGCTCGCGCTGAAAGGCGTAAAATACAGGGAAGTCCCGGCAGGAAAGCTGCTGTCAAGGAATTTATTGGTTTACGGACTGGGCGGACTTGCCGCGCCGTTCCTCTTTGTAAAATTGATTGATATGCTGCTGGTTTTACTTGGCGCAGCATAAGGAGGTATTTACTATGAAAACAGTAAAACAGGTTTTACCGAAAGCCGCAGA
>CABQCM010000206.1 GCA_902462665.1 uncultured Oscillospiraceae bacterium
TTCGGTATGCCGGGGCCGGAGGGTTATCGCAAGGCTCTTCGCGCGATGAAGCAGGCGGAAAAATTCGGTCGCCCGGTCATCACCTTCATCGACACGCCGGGGGCCTATCCCGGCCTGGAGGCTGAGGCTAACGGCCAGAGCGAGGCCATTGCCCGCAATCTGTATGAAATGAGCCTGTTGACCGTGCCGGTCATCGCTGTGGTAACCGGCGAGGGCAGTTCGGGCGGGGCGCTGGCGCTGGGGGTGGCCAACAGCGTGCTTATGCTGGAAAACGCTGTTTATTCCATCCTGTCGCCCGAGGGATTTGCCTCCATTTTGTGGAAGGATTCTTCCCGCAGCGCCGAGGCCTGCGAGCTAATGAAGCTCACCGCCCAGGACTTGTATCGGTTCGGCATGATCGACGGCATCGTCCCCGAGCCGCTCGGCGGCGCGCAGCGAGAGCCGTCCGCCGCCTTCCTCGCCCTTGACGGGATGCTCAGCGAGCAGCTTGCCCGCCTTCAGAAGCTGGGGCCCGCCGCCTTGAGCGCGCAGCGGTACAAAAAATTCCGCGTCATGGGCGCGGCAGGGGCCGTCCCCAAAGAGGAAATATGAGCGCCCGCGACTGGGTCCCGGCGAAAATGGAGCGCGTGAACCGAAGATAAATTGGAAAGGGTCGGTTGTGAAATGAATGGACTGCGTATCGTGTCCACCGGGCGGTGTTTGCCCCGCCGGGTGGTAACCAACGAGGATATGAGCAAAATTGTGGAGACGAGCGACGAGTGGATTTCGACCCGCACGGGAATTCGCCAGCGTTATTTATGCCAAGAGGAAACGCAGCTTGACCTTGCCGTTGGGGCGGCCCGTCAGGCGCTGGAGCGTTCGGGTATCGCCAAAGAGGAGTTGGGAGCCTGCGTGGTGGGGACCTTCACCGGCAGCTATGCCACCCCTTCCACCGCCTGCTTGCTGCAGCGGGAGCTTGCACTGCCCACCGACATGCCCTCGCTGGATATCAGCGCCGCCTGCTCGGGATTTCTCTACGCATTGCAGGTCGCGCGCGGCCTGTTGATACAGGGGGAGCGCCGGTACGCCCTGGTGCTCGGGGTGGAGCAGTTATCCAAAATAACCGATTTCACCGACCGGGGCACTTGTGTGCTCTTTGGCGACGGGGCGGGCGCAGCCGTGGTCGAGCTTTGCGAGGACAAAAAATATTACAGCATTCTCGGCGCGCAGGGGGACACCGACGCGCTGTGCTGTCTGGGAATCAATCAGGAGGAAAAATCGTTTATCCACATGAAGGGCAACGACGTTTACCGCTTCGCCATCGACCGGATTCCAAGGTGCGTCAGCGCGGTGCTGGATAAGGCCGGAATGACCCTGGATCAAATCGACGCCGTCATCTGCCATCAAGCCAACGAGCGTATCATCCGCCACGTGGTCAAGCATCTCGGGGCCAGAGAGGGGCAGTTTTACGTCAATCTCGCCCGCTACGGCAATACTTCGGCCGCCAGCATCCCCATTGCGCTGGATGAAATGGTCACCGACGGACTTTTACGCCCAGGAATGAACGCCATTTTGGTCGGCTTCGGCGCGGGCTTTACCTGGGGCGGGGTCTACATCGAGCTGTAAGACAGCACGCCATTGCCGCAGAAACATGCACCGGTGGGGTGCACCCGGCATTTCGATAGAAAGGAAGCAGAAACGCATGAGATTGGATCAGTTACTGGGCATTGAATTTCCATTTATACAGGGGGGCATGGCCAACATTGCCACCGGCGAATTTGCCGCCGCCGTCTCCAACGCGGGCGGGCTGGGGCTGATTGCCACCGGCGGAATGAGCCTGGATACTTTTCGCGAGCACATTCATACCTGCCGCCGTCGGACCGATAAGCCGTTCGGCGTCAACATCATGCTCATGCATCCCGAAGCGGAGGCCATGTCGGCCCTAGCCGCGGAGGAACAAGTGCCGGTGGTGACCACCGGCGCGGGCAACCCGGGCAAATACATCGCCATGTGGAAAGAGGCCGGCTGTTTTGTCATGCCGGTCGTCCCGGCGGCCACCCTGGCGCGCCGCATGGTACAAGCGGGCGCTGACGCAGTCATCGCCGAAGGCACCGAAAGCGGCGGCCATGTGGGCGAGATGACCACCATGGCGCTGGTGCCGCAGGTGGTAGACGCGGTGGACGTGCCGGTGATCGCGGCCGGCGGCATTGCAGACGGCCGTCAGCTAACCGCCGCCTTCGCGCTGGGCGCAGCGGGCGTGCAGCTTGGCACCTGCCTACTAGTAAGCGAAGAATGCCCCATTCATGAAAATTATAAACAGGCGCTTCTGGGCGCTAAGGACAGCGACACCATCGTCACCGGTCGTATCGCTGGGGTGCCGGTACGCTGCCTCAAAAACCGCATGACGCGCGAATATGTGCGGCAGGAAAAGGAAGGGGCCTCCAAAGAGGATTTAGAGCATTACACCTTGGGTTCCCTGCGCCGTGCGGTCTTTGACGGCGATACGCAAAGCGGTTCCCTCATGGCCGGGCAGGTAGCCGGGATGCTCAAGGAGGTCAAGCCTCTGCGCGCTATTTTTGAAGAGTTGGCCGCAGGCGCAAAGGAAACCATGCGCCGTTTGGAGCAGGGACGCTGATCCATTGCGGCACGGCGCCGCCGGACAAGCTCTTTCGGCGCGCGAGCCTGAGAAAAAATAAGCATCCAAAGGAGCAACCGATATGAAACTTGCTTTTGTATACGCCGGTCAGGGCAGTCAGCACGCCGGCATGGGAGCCGATTTATACGAAGCCTATCCCACATTCCGCGAAGTGCTTGACCGCGCCGACGCGGCGGTGGATTTTGACCTCAAAAAGCTTTGCTTTGAAGGGCCGGAGGAGCAGCTTTCTCAAACCCGTTACACTCAGCCCTGCATGGTGGCCTTTGCCGCCGGGGTGACCCGGGTGCTGGCCGATGCAGGCATTACCCCCTGCATGGCAGCCGGGCTGAGCCTGGGCGAATACTCGGCGCTGTATGCTGCCGGGGTGTTTGACGAGCAGACGGTCATCCCCCTCGCCGCTTACCGCGGCCGGGCGATGGAGGAGGCGGCCAAAGGCCTGGAATGCGGAATGTCGGCCGTGCTGGGCCTGGCGCGGGAGCCGCTGCAGGAGGCCTGCGATGAAGCGTCCTCCCTGGGGCTGTGTGAAATCGCCAATTATAACTGCCCCGGCCAGCTTGTGATCGCCGGGGAGGCCGCCGCGGTCGAGAAAGCGAGCGCCCTCGCCTTGGAAAAGGGAGCCAAACGCTGCATTCCTCTCAAAGTCAGCGGCCCATTCCACACCTCTCTCATGGCCCCCGCCGGCAAGGCGTTGGAGGAAAAATTCGCATCGGTTTCCTTTTCTCCCATGCGGTTCCCCGTGCTGTTCAACACGGTCGGCCGGCCGCTGGAGGAAGGCGAAACCGTCCCAGGAATGCTCGTGCGGCAGGTACAAAGCAGCGTTCGCTTTGAGGATACCATTCGGTTTATGGAGAGCGCTGGGGTGGACACCATTCTCGAGGTCGGCCCGGGCAAAGCCTTAAGCGGTTTTGTGCGCAAGACGGCCAAGGGAATCCGCAGTCTGGTGGTGGAAGACGTTCCCACCTTGCTCTCCGCCATCGAGCAGTTAAAATAATCGGATTTTTTGAGGCAGTATCGTTTTGCCTTTTCTATGTTATTTTACCAACGGAAAGGAGTCCCGATATGAAACAAGCCGAAACAACCTCCCGCACTGCTATCGTCACGGGCGGAAGCCGGGGCATCGGCCGGGCCGTCTGCTTAGAGCTTGCCCGCGCGGGGGTTAACATTGTATGCAATTACGCCGGCAACGCGCAGGCGGCCGAGAGCACAGTGGAGGAGTGCCGCGCGCTGGGCGTGAAC
>CABQCM010000207.1 GCA_902462665.1 uncultured Oscillospiraceae bacterium
ATCCTCTCATGGAATACTTGGAGCTGGCGGCCCGCGTTACATTCAGGCGGTCTCCCAGCTCCAAGTATTCCATGAGAGGATGCCCGGAAAGATAAATCCCGGTGGTTTCCTTTTCCTGCTCCAGCTTTTGCGCGGCAGGGAGATCCTCCGCCGGCTCGAGGGTAAACTCCTCCCCCTGTTCCTGCGCCCCAAACAGCCCCATCTGCCCTTCCATCACCGAACGTTTTCGAGCTTCCAACTGGGATAGGATACGCTCGGTGGAACGCAGCATCTCTCCCCGGTTGTGCCCCAAGCCGTCCAGACTTCCGCTTTTGATCAGGCTTTCAACCGCGCGGCGGTTGAGTTCGCGCGACTGCATCCGGCTGCAAAAGTCCCCGAAGGAGGTAAACGGCCCTCCCCGCTCCCGCTCGGCCAGCAACGCGCGTATCAGCCCCGCGCCGAGATTCTTAATGCCGAGCAGACCAAAACGAATGCCCTGCGGCTCGACCGTAAAACCCTCGCGTGACAAGTTGACGCTGGGCGGCAGTACGGTAATCCCCAGCCGGGCGCACTCGGCAATATACCCGGCCATTTTGCTGGTATAGTCAAGCACGCTGGTCAGCAGAGCCGCCATATACTCGGCGGGATAATGGCATTTTAGCCAGGCGGTACGATAGGATACCAAGGCATAGGCTGCAGCGTGCGATTTATTGAAGGCATAGGAAGAAAAGTCCGCCAAATCGTCGTAGACACGCCGTGCGGTTTTCTCGTCAACGCCCCGTTTGAGCGCGCCTTCGCAGGCCGCGCCGCCATCGCCGCCGTCTGAGCCAAAGAGAAAGACCTCTTTTTCCCGCGCCATAACGTCGTGCTTTTTCTTAGACATCGCACGCCGTACGATATCCGCTCGGCCCAAAGTATATCCAGCAAGCGTGCGGAAAATCTGCATCACCTGCTCCTGATAAACGATACAGCCATAGGTGGACTGCAAAATCGGTTCCAAGGCAGGTAGGGCGTACTCCACCCGCTCGGGGTGGGCGTGGTTTTCTATAAACCGTGGAATAAACCGGGACGGCCCGGGGCGGTAAAGGGACACGACGGCAATTAAATCCTCCAAGCAGGTGGGATGAAGCTGCTGCAGCACGTTTTTCATCCCGGCCGATTCAAACTGAAAGACCCCCTCGGTTTTGCCGGCCGACATCATCCGCATGGTTTCGGGATCGTTCTCGGGAATCTCCTCGATTGCAAACGGCTTGCCGCCGCTGGAAATGAGACGGCATGCGTCATGGATGATGGTAAGATTGCGCAGACCCAAAAAGTCAATTTTGAGCAACCCAGCGCCCCCATGGGATACATCGACACGGCCGCCCCGTCCACCTCGAGCAGGGGGACGTAATCGGACAGCGGCTCGCGGGTGATGACCACCCCGGCCGCGTGAGTCGAGGCGTGGCGGGGCATCCCCTCGACCTTGCGGGCCATTTCAAACAGCTCTCTCACAGCGGGATTATCCCGCACGGCAGCCTGCAGATCCGTGCTGCGCTCCAAGGCATGGTCGAGGGTCATTCCCAGCTCCATGGGCACCTTTTTGGCGACTGCGTCAACCTCCTGATAGGTCATGGCCAAAGCCCGGCCGACGTCCCGCAGAGCGGCCCGGGCTTTGAGCGTATCAAAGGTCACGATCTGGGCCACGTGATCATGGCCGTACCGGTCGATCACATAATCAATAACCTCCGGCCGACGAAGGTAGCAAAAATCAATGTCAAAATCGGGCATACTCACCCGCTCGGGGTTGAGAAACCGCTCAAACAATAAATTATATCGCAGCGGGTCGACTTGGGTGATACCGATACAATAGGCGGCTAGACTACCCGCCCCCGAACCGCGCCCCGGCCCGACTGGAATTCCTTTGGAGCGGGCATAGGCGATAAAATCCTGCACGATAAGGTAATAATCCACGTACCCCATCGCTTCTACTGTGGCAAGCTCATACTCCAGCCGTTCAACCGCTTCGGGCGCGGGGTGCTCTCCATACCGCTCGCGCAGTCCGTCAAAGCACATGCGCCGAAGAAGCTCGGCATGATCCTCTTCGGCTGGAAACCGAGGCAGCGCGCTTTGATGAAATCGCAGTTCGACATGACACCGTTCGGCAATTTTCACGGTGTTTTCGATCGCACCGGGATAGGCGGAAAAAAGGGCCGTCATTTCGTTTGCCGACTTGAGATAAAACTGATCGCTTCCAAACTCCAGACTTTTGGGATCGTTGACCGTTCGGTTGAGCTGCACACAAAGCAATACCTCGTGCATGCGGCTATCCTCCGGGGCGATGTAGTGTACATCGTTGGTGGCAACCAATGGAACTCCCGTCTCTCGCGACAGGCGGGCAATCAGCGGAAGAAGGCGCTGCTGCTCTGGAATACCGTGATCCTGAATTTCCAAAAAATAATTGCCCCGGCCAAAGGTATCGTCATACCACTGCGCTGTGCTTCGCGCCCCTTCGATATCGCCTGCGCTCAGTAGCTTGGGAATCTCCCCCGCCAGGCAGGCCGACAAGGCGATCAGCCCCTCATGATGCCGTTTTAGAAGCTCATGATCGACACGCGGTTTGATGTAAAAGCCTTCGGCATAGGAGGCAGTCACCAGCTTGAGCAAATTGTGATATCCCTGGTCGTTCTCGCATAACAGCACCAAATGGTGGTAATCCGAATCAATTTTCGCCGTCTTATCAAATCGGGTGCGGGGTGCGACATAAACCTCACAGCCTAAAATGGGTTTAATCCCCGCCTTCACCGCTTCCTTATAGAAGGGAACGATTCCGAACAAAACCCCGTGATCGGTGATCGCAACCGACGTTTGCCCCTGCGAGCGCACTGCCTCCATCAGCGGCGCGATACGGCACGCCCCGTCCAGCAGGCTGTATTCGGTATGCACATGCAGATGCGCAAAGGGAACCATGCTGTTTCCTCCTCCCGGGATTGGCTCGATCGTGTTTTTTCAATAAAGTGCAGCATTTTTTGGGGCCGTTCAGAGCATTCTCCTTTGGCAACGGCTTTCCATTGGACGATTTGCCCTTCAGGCCGCATCACCGCCGAACGTGGGCTGCCCCGCACTGTCCGAAACTACTGCGCTGCATCTGGGGAATCCGATGGCTGCGTCTCCCCCCGCACCTGCCGCAAGGCTTCTTGAAACTGCGGGTCTTCCTCATCCGTCAACTGATAGAAACGCTTAGTTTGATCCTCGCTGAGGGCGACCTCGCAATCGGGCGTAATGCCGACTCCGTCGTAGTTTTCCCCATTGGGCAGGTCAAAATAAGCAAAGGTGAGCACCACCGAGGATTTATCCCGCAGGGTGTAGGTATTTTGCATGACTCCCTTGCCGTAGGTTTTGGTTCCCACCAGCTTGGCCGCGCCAAAATCCTGCATTGCACCGGCCAACAGCTCGGACGCGCTGGCCGAGTTCCCGTTGACGAGCACGGCCATGGGAAGGTTCACGCAGTTGGCGTCGGAGGGATGCTTTTCCTCCCGCCCGTCCTTATAAACCGTGGTATATAAATTGCCCTCTGGCAGCAGAAAATCCAAAATACGCTCGGTCGAATCCAGCGTACCGCCCAAATTGTTGCGCAGATCGATCACCAGGCCCTCGGCCCCCTGCCCGTTCAGGTTGTGGTATACCCGCTGAAACTGCTCTGCCGTGTTGGATGCAAAAGAATAAATGCGTATGACGCCGATGCCGTCTACCATACGGCCCGACACGGTGGTGGAGGTATACTCCGCCCGGTTGGCGGTAATCTCCAGCGTCTGTTCCTCCCGTGCCACGCTCAGCACACAGGGGGTATCCTCTTTCCCCTGGATCCGTTCTACGGTTTTATCGTAGCCAGCTTCTTGC
>CABQCM010000208.1 GCA_902462665.1 uncultured Oscillospiraceae bacterium
CAAAATTCCCCCCACAAGGAGGATGGAGAGGAAACAGAGGAACCGGCGCCGCCGCGAGAGGATTTGGAATCCAAGAAAAAACGGCTGCTTCGAAGCTATGCTACCCGCAACGGGGAGCCGATCGGGCCGGAAGTTGTTTCTGCCCCAGTCGAGCCGGAACCAGAAACCGAGCCGGAACCAGCGGCAGCTTCGGATGCTGCCGAAGCGGAGCAACCTGAAATTGATGAAATTATTGCCCGCCTGCAAAGCCGTGGGCAGGTTGCCGGCGACACGGAGGATGAGCCTCCGACTTCTCCTGTCGAAACGATAGAAGCTCCGATCGAGCCGGTCAGTCATGCGGCCCCCGCCAAGGAGGACAATAGCCCAATTCCGGTGGCGATTGATGCGACGTCGCCGCCCGAGGCCGAACGGATTCCTTACCGGTATCCGCCGGTGAGTTTGCTTGACTCGGTCAAGGACGGCTCCAAAGGCGAGGTCAAAGCGGAGGAGCTCAAGGCCAACGGCGCGCTGTTGGTCGACACTTTGCGTTCCTTCGGCGTGGAAACCCGCATTGTCGATATCAGCCGTGGCCCTTCGGTCACGCGGTATGAATTGCAGCCGTCGGCAGGAGTCAAAATCAGCAAGATTACCAATCTGGCCGATGACATTGCCTTGAATCTTGCCACCCAGGGGGTGCGCATCGAGGCACCCATCCCCAATAAGGCGGCGGTCGGCATCGAGGTACCCAATAAAAAGGTGGACGTCGTACATATCCGCGAGGTGCTGGACACGCCGCAGTTTCGTGATGCCAAGAGCCCGCTGACGGTCGCGCTGGGTAAGGATATTGCCGGAGATGTGGCGTTGGCGGATTTGTCAAAAATGCCCCACCTGCTGATTGCCGGTTCCACCGGCTCAGGTAAATCGGTATGCATCAACTCCATGCTGGTCAGTCTACTGTATAAATCTGATCCGGACGATGTACGGCTGCTTATGGTCGATCCCAAGGTGGTCGAGCTGGGGGTCTATAACGGCATTCCGCATCTGTTGGTGCCGGTTGTGACCGATCCACGCAAGGCGGCCGGCGCACTTGGCTGGGCCGTGACCGAGATGATGGAGCGATACAAGCTCTTTGGCGAATGCAACGTGCGCAAGCTGGAGGAGTACAACCGGTTTGCCGAAAACCATGAGGGGTATGAAAAGCGTCCTCACATTGTCATTGTGATTGATGAGCTGGCCGATTTGATGATGGTTGCGCCCAACGAGGTGGAGGATTCCATCTGCCGTCTGGCCCAGTTGGCTCGTGCGGCCGGAATGCATTTGGTCATCGCCACCCAGCGCCCGTCGGTCGACGTTATTACCGGCGTGATTAAAACCAACATACCCAGCCGCATCGCCTTTGCGGTTGCCAACCAGTTTGACTCGCGTACCATTCTGGACTCAGGCGGGGCGGAGAAGCTGCTCGGGCGGGGCGATATGCTCTATAGCCCGATGGGCGCTTCCAAGCCGACCCGGATTCAGGGCTGCTTTGTGACCGACCGGGAGATTGAAGCTATCCTCTCCTTTGTCAAGGAGCAGTCGAATCCCGAGTATAACGACCAGGTCATGGAGGGGATTGAGCAGCATATCGTACCTGAGAAGGGGGCCAAAAAGGGCCGAACGGAGGACGATGCGGGCAGCGGCGACGAAATGCTGCCCCAGGCGACCGAGGTGGTGGTCGAGGCCGGCTTTGCTTCGGTGACCTTGCTGCAAAAGCGTTTGAAGCTGGGTTATGCCCGTGCCTCACGCATTATGGACGAGCTGGAGGAAAACGGGATTGTCGGCCCCTTTGAGGGATCGAAGCCGCGCAAGGTGCTCATCACCAAGCAGCAGTGGATGGAACGTCAAAATCAGACGGCCGAATAAAGCGCGGTCGTCTCGCGGACGACTGCCAGAGGAATCACCGCCGTTTTCGGCATACACCAAATAGGAAAAAGAGGACCCGGTATGAAGGGCTTTTTACCCATATGCAAAGAGGATATGAAACGCCGCGGCTGGGACGCGGTGGATTTTGTGCTGGTGACCGGCGACGCTTACGTCGATCATCCCAGTTTTGGCGTGGCGATCATCTCCCGGGTGCTGGAGGCCGAGGGCTTTCGAGTGGGGATTGTCGCCCAGCCGGATTGGAAAACCACCGATGATTTCGCGCGGTTCGGCCGCCCGAGGCTCGGGTTTATGGTCACCTCGGGCAACATTGATTCGATGGTCGCTCACTACACTGCGGCCAAAAAACGCCGCAGCGAGGATTTTTACAGCCCTGGCCGCCGAGCCGGGCTGCGCCCCGACCGTGCGGTGATTGTCTATTGCCAGAAAATTCGGGAGCGCTTTGGCGATATCCCCCTCATTATCGGGGGACTGGAGGCGTCCCTTCGCCGGTTCGCCCACTACGATTATTGGGACGATGCGGTGCGCGCCTCGATCCTTGCCGACAGCGGGGCCGACCTGCTCAGTTATGGCATGGGGGAGAATCAGACCATTGCCATCGCCCGGCGGCTGGACGCTGGGGAAACGCTCGGTCAAATGACCGATATCCGGGGAACCTGTTATTTCACCCGCCAAAAGCCGCGAGAGGGGATGGAGCTTCCCTCCTTTGAGGCCGTGCGGCAGGACAAACGGGCATACGCTATCTCCTGCCGGGTGGAGCAGGACGAGCAGGACGCAGTGCGCGGACACACGCTGTATCAGGCTCACGGCAACCGATATCTGGTGCAGAATCCGCCCATGCCTCCACTGTCCACCCGGGAGCTTGACCGGGTGTATGCCTTGCCTTATGAGCGGTATTATCACCCTGTCTATGAGCCGATGGGGGGCGTGCCGGCCATTGAAGAGGTGGAGTTTTCCATCACCCATAACCGCGGCTGTTTTGGGGCCTGCAATTTTTGCTCACTGGCCTTTCACCAGGGGCGAGCCATTACCTGCCGCAGTGAGAAATCCATTTTGGCCGAGGCGGAAAAGCTAACCCATTTGCCCCGGTTTAAGGGGTATATTCACGATGTAGGCGGGCCGACCGCCAATTTTCGGCTTCCCTCTTGTGAAAAGCAGCTCAAAGCGGGGCTATGCAAGGGGAAGAAATGCTTAGCGCCCACTCCCTGTAAGCAATTGCGGGCCGATCACACCGAATATCTCGCTTTACTGCGCAAGTTGCGCCAGATTCCAGGGGTAAAACGGGTGTTTATCCGTTCGGGAATTCGCTATGATTACCTGCTGGAGGATCCGGACGAGAGCTTTTTTCGAGAACTGGTGCGCTACCATGTCAGTGGTCAGCTCAAGGTCGCGCCGGAGCATTGCTCGGCGGCGGTGCTTGATAAAATGGGGAAGCCTCACATTGAGGCGTACAAGCGGTTCCAAAAACGATATTTTGAGCTTTCTGGTCAGGCTGGAAAGGAGCAATATCTCGTTCCTTATCTGATGTCCTCCCATCCCGGCAGCACCTTGCGCGATGCGGTGGAGCTGGCGCTGTTCCTCAAACGCGAGGGGCTTCGCCCGCAGCAGGTGCAGGATTTTTACCCCACGCCGGGGACGATATCAACCTGCATGTACCATACCGAGCTGGACCCATATACCATGAAGCCGGTATTTGTCCCAAAAACGCCGGAGGATAAGGCCCGCCAAAGGGCGCTGTTGCAATATTTTCGGCCGGAAAACCGGGATAAGGTGCGCGCTGCACTGCGCCAGGCTGGGAGGGCCGACCTCATTGGCAGCGGGCCGCATTGCCTTGTGCCCGACGCGCCGCGCTCCCCTGTGAAAACGAAGCAGAAAACAGCGGCTATGGGCAATGGAAGGTCCAAAAGCCGAAAGGGCGGTGGACATCAATGGGATCCGAAGGGG